>JAUXOM010000119.1 GCA_030682175.1 Rhodocyclaceae bacterium | reverse complement strand
CACCTGCACGTCGAAGGGCAGGTCGATCAGCACCGGGCCGGGGCGCCCCGAGCGCATCAGGTGGAAGGCCTGCTGGAAGACGCTGGGCACCAGCGCGGGTTCGCGCACCGTCACCGCCCACTTGGTGACCGGCTTGGCGATGGATTCGATGTCGACGGCCTGGAAGTCTTCCTTGTAGAGGCGGGCGCGCGGCGCCTGGCCGGTGATGCAGAGGATCGGGATCGAATCGGCGGAGGCGGAATAGAGGCCGGTGATCATGTCGGTGCCGGCCGGGCCCGAGGTGCCGATGCACACGCCGATGTTGCCGGCCTTGGCGCGCGTGTAGCCCTCGGCCATGTGCGAGGCGCCCTCGACGTGGCGGGCGAGGTAGTGCTTGAAGTCGCCGAGCTTCTTCAGCGCCGAGTAAAAGGGGTTGATGGCGGCGCCGGGCACGCCGAAGGCGGTGTCGATGCCTTCCTTGCGCAGGATGTGGGCGGCGGCGTCTACTGCTCTCATGCGGGCCATATATTTCTCCTCTTGAATGGTTATTTTGATTGACCAGAGAAAGAATACGGGTTTATTCTTGTTAAAGAAATACAGAGATAAGCAAATGATTGTTGCAAAATAAGTAACAATAAACTTGAGTCCGGAGGGTAAATGGACCGTCTCAAACTCATGGAAACCTTTGTCGCTGTGACCATGCGCGGCAGTCTGACGGCGGCGGCGGCAAGCGAAGGCGTGGCGCCCGCGGTGGTCAGTCGGCGCATGGACGCACTCGAGGAGCGGCTCGGCGTCAAGCTGATGGTGCGCACCACGCGCAAGATCACCCTGACTTTCGAGGGTAGTGCTTACCTCGAGGATTGCCAGCGCATTTTGCGCGACGTCGGCGATGCCGAGGCGGCGGTCAGCCTCGGCGGCGTCAAGGCGTGGGGCCACCTGCGCATCACGGCGCCGGCCGGCTTCGGCCGCCGGCATGTGGCCCCCCTGTTGATGCAGTTGCTGACGGAAAATCCGGAGATCAACGCGAATCTCGACCTTTCCGATCGCACGGTCGATCTGATCAATGAAGGCGTCGATTGCGCGGTACGCATCGGCGATCTGGTCGATTCCAGCCTGATCAGCGTGCGCCTGGGCGAAATGCGCCGCGTGGTGGTGGCCAGTCCCGATTATCTGGCCCGGCACGGCGTCCCGCCAGCGCCGACTTTGCTGGCTGAGTTCGACTGTCTGGCGCTCGGCCAGCAGGGCGGCTGGGTGTTTCGCGAGGCGCCGGGCAGTGCCAGGACCATGAGCATCAAGGTCAGCGGTTCGCTGGATTGCAACGATGGCGCGGTGCTGCACGACTGGGCGCTGGCCGGGCGTGGTCTGGCCTGGCGTTCGCTGTGGGAGGTCGGCGCGGACCTGCGCGCCGGCCGGCTGGTTTCAGTGCTCGACGACTGGGCTGCGCCGCCGGTCGGCATCAATGCGGTGTTTCCGCAGCGCCGTCATTTGCCGCTGCGCGTACGGCTGTTCATTGACCTGCTCAAGGAAAACTACAGCCGGCCGGAGTACTGGGATAAAGCCGAGTGAAACCAGGCCCTGCCGCCATCTGGCCTCTGGCGCTGCTGGCGGCCCTGTTCGCGCTCGGCTTGGCGGCGCATTTTCTCGATTGGTTCGCGTGGCGCGAAGCGCTCGTCTGGGGTCGTGGCCATGCCCGGCAATGGTGGCTGCCGGTCGTGCTGATCCTGCTGCAGGTGGTGCTGTTCATGTTCGCGCTGCCGGGCTCCACCCTGCTGTGGGTCGTCGCGCCGCTGTATGCCCCCCTCGCCGCCACCCTCATTCTGACCGCAGGCGGGGTGGGTGGCGCGCTTGCGGCTTACGGGTTAGCGCGGCGCCTGACGGCGGCGCAGCAGGCGCGAATGCGCGAGCATCGCGCCTGGGATACGCTGGAACGCGAAAGTGACTTTCTTGCCCTGTGCGCCCTGCGCCTGGTCCCGGCCTTTCCCCATTCCCTGCTCAACTATGGTGCCGGCATCCTGCGCTTGCCCCTGGCCGGCTTCATGGTAGCCGCTGCCATCGGCTTCGGGCTCAAGTCCTTCCTTTATTCCAGCCTCGTCCATCAAACACTCGAAGCCGCCGAGTTGCGCCATCTGCTCCGGCCGACGGTGCTATTGCCCCTGCTGCTGCTCGCCTTGCTGCTGTTCGCCGCGCGCTCTCTGTTGCGGCGCCGACGGGCGGCTTCCCGATGACGCCAAACGGGTTGCGCACCAGTCCTCGATGGCCGTGCGCATCGCCAGCGGTTGTTCCGTCGGAATCCAGTGTTGCGCCGCGATGCGCTCGATGCGGCAGTCGGGCAGGGCTTTGATCAGCCCGGCGGTCGTTTCCGGATTGCTGAACGTGCCGCCCGCCGACAGGAGCGCCAGTACCGGCACGGGGAGGGACGCGAGCTCGGGCAGCGGACCG
>JAUXOM010000110.1 GCA_030682175.1 Rhodocyclaceae bacterium | reverse complement strand
CGCCGGCGACGATCCGGCTTGCTGCAGGGTGAATTCCAAAAAGATATTTGCTACAGGGCGCCAATCCCGGCGCTCGCCGGCCGGGCTCGTCCAACAATCGGTTCAGATCGTGGCAAGCACGATCTAACCTTAGTCGTTGGGCATTGAATTGTGTGTTTCATGAGTTTAATGACCAATTTTAAAAATTTGGCCATTACTCTCGCATGAGCAAGTGGCTTCTCGGGCTAAACGTGCCGATCCAGGTGAATAGTCAGCGAATTTGTACCCTTTCTCCTCGCAGAGTGTTACACACTGATGTCGTTCGATGGTCATGTTGATAGCTATAAAGAGGAAAGCACCAATTAGCAGCGGGAGGAAAATCCACTTCAGTATCCATATCTCGATCGACGTTGGTTGCTTTGTGATAATCGGGGGCATAGGAAAATGCCTAACGTAGAGCTAACCGGCGCTGCGCGGCTTTATCGCGCAGCGTCCAGCGACCGAAGGGAGCGAGGTTGAGCGCCGGGTTGGGGGTCGCACTACGGAAGCTCGGCACGGCGAGTGAACCGCACACTAACGGTGAGAGCCGGATTGCCTGCGACGGCACCTTGCAACTCAAATTTGTCATGGGCCGGCGCGCCACTGAAGTTCAGTGTTACGGACTTGGCTTGGCCAAAGATAGTGTTTGGAGGGCCTGAGTAATGGTTGATGGTGACAGTGGCTTTTACGGTGCCGTTCTCAACAGAGTAGGAGCCGACGTAGAAATACTGAGCGTCACCACCAAGAACGCGCCCGGTTTCGAGCACCACGATTCCAGAACCAAAACCCTGAACATTTGAAACGAACTCAACAGACCAGAGGGCTTCGAGCATGATTTACCTCAACAATGTGATTGCATGGACTGCATGGAAACTGAGCGGGAAAAGCAGAGAGCATTTCGGATTTCTTTTCGAGTGGTACTGGTTCCTCTCTCGCTCGACGTGGAAAGCGGCTTGGCATGCGTTACGCGATAAGACCCCCAACGTAGAAGTGAGCGGCCTTGCGCCGCTTGCGGCGGAAGGTCCGCTCGACTGCCGGGTTGGGGGAATTGGCAATTCATGGAGAGGGGGTGATGTTGTAAAGCGGAGCGCCCGGAGGCGGGGCGAAATTACCCAACTCATGAACCAGTGCGAAATCCATTGCTTCCTTGGCGGTGAAAGTCAGATTCCCGTGCTGATGCAAAACCCATTTTTCTTCAGGGAGCGTCAGACTCTCGTGCAAGATTGCTTCAGTCCTCGCGTTGTCAATGTCCAGGCTGTCGGCAATCTCCTTGAGCATCGAGGCGGTAGCGCCTGGGTTTGGGGACGCATGGGTTTTGTGAATCATGAAGGTGGCGTTTTCAGTAGCGACTCTATGCTTCGCTGCCAAGTACAGTATTACGGCCATAGAGGAAACATTCCCCATGTTGTAGGTGATGAGGTTGATGGGGAGATTCTTCAGGAAGTTGAAAAGGCAAATGCCGTCACTCACGAACCCGCCACCAGACTGAACCAACAAATGCACCGTATCTATTTGGTCGTGCGTTGCATTGGCGGCAAACTGAAACACGCGTTGCACCATGGCTTGGTCAATCTGACCGGCAAGCGTGATCCAGATTTCTTTTGGCGGCTGTTCAGTCACAAGTATTCCCCCAACGTGGAGGTGACCGGCGCTGCGCGGCTTCATCGCGCAGCGTCCAGAGAGCGAAGCGAACGGGGTCGACCGCAGGGTTATGCCTCGGTTTTCGTAGTAACGAAAATCCTTGACTTCCATAATTATTGTTACCACAATAAACCCCATGAACGCGCATATTCTTTGGGACGAAGCCAAGCGGCAAGCCAACCTCGACAAGCATGGGTTGGACTTCGTCGATGCGGTGATGGTGCTTGAGAGTCCCTATCGCCTTGACGTGGAGAGTGTGCGAAGCAGCGAACAGCGGATACAGTCGTTCGCGTATGTGTTTGATGTGCTGGCGGTACTGACAGTGGTGCATACGGCTCGCGAAGATGCCCTGCGGATTGTCAGCTTCCGACCGGCGAGTGAAGAGGAAAGGAGCGCTTACCATGGCTGGCTCGAGGAGGACTTCAATGGCAACCAGTGAGATGCACGCCACTCGCAAACGCGGTGAAAGCAAGACCGACTTGGCGAAAGTACGCGCCGCGACGCCGTATGTCTGGGACGGCAAGAACGAGGATGACCGGCCGTTGACGCGCGAAGAAATGCAGGCCGGAATTGAGGCATACCGTAAGCAACGTGGGCGGCCGACTGGAAGTGACAAAGAGTCGACCACGATCCGTTTCGACCGGGACGTCCTAGCCGCCTTCCGTGCCGCTGGCCCCGGCTGGCAGACGCGCATGAATGCGGCGCTACGCGACTGGCTCAAGACTCACTCCCAAGCGTAATGTCTGAGGCATAACGAGGCTGTAGAAAAAGTCTGTTCATGTGGGCATTTTGCAGTGAACCAAATGGAATAACAAGGCTCGAATGCGGAGTGACACAGGGAGACCCGCATGGCCCGCTACAAACATATTGATACCAGCCCGCGCTTCATTGCCGTCGATCTTGAGCGGCAGTTGCTGCCCGGCACATTCGAGCACGCGCTGAACCACCTGGTCGACCACGAACTGGACTTGTCCGGTTTCGACGCCCGTTACCGCAACGACCAGACCGGTGCCAGCGCATGGCCGCCGGCCATGCTGCTCAAGGTCGTGCTGTTCGCCTACAGTCAGGGCATCGTCAGCAGTCGCGGCATCGAGCGCGCCTGCACGGACCACATCACCTTCATCGCCTTGAGTGGCGACAGCGCCCCGCACTACACCACCATAGCCGCCTTCGTCTCCGGGGTTGGCGACGACATCGCCAAGCTCTTCGCCCAAGTGCTGTATCTGTGCGACCGGCAAGGACTGATCGGCCGCGAGATGTTCGCCATCGACGGCGTCAAGCTGCCCGCGAACGCCAGCAAGGCCAAGAGCGGCACGCGTACCGACTTCGAGCGCCAGGCCACCAAGCTCGAAGCCGCCGCGAAGCATATGCTCACCCGCCACCGCGCGAACGACGCCCTGCCCACCGAACCCGGTCACGACGAGAAGGCACAGCGTCGCATCGCCCGCCTGCAAGGCGATGCCGCCCAACTGCGCCACTGGCTCACGGCCAACCCGGAAGACCGCAAGGGGAGTAAAGGCAGCATCAGGAAGAGCAACCGCACCGACAACCAATCGGCCAAGATGGCCACCAGCAAGGGCGTCATTCAAGGGTATACGGGAGTAGCCGCCGTCGACGCCCGGCACCAGATCATCGTTGCAGCCCAGGCCCACGGCACCGGTTCCGAACAGGAACTACTGCTGCCCGTCATCCAGGCCACCGAATCCCTGCGCACCGACCAGACCCTGGTCACCGCCGATGCCGGCTATCACTCCGAGGCCAACATCGCTGCTCTGGCCGAACAACAGATACCAGCCCTTGTCGCCGACACCGGCATGAGAAAGCGCGACGAGCGCTTCAAGGAACAGGACAAATACAAAGCCCTGCCCGATCCGCTCTACGACAAGGCGCACCCAAAGAAGGGAGCCCGGCATTACCGGCCCAAGGACTTTACCTACGACCCGGAAGCGGGCACCTGTATTTGTCCGGCGGGGAAATCGCTCTATCAGAACGGGGCGAACTGCATCCACAACGGCTACATCGCCGTGAAGTTCCAGGGGGCGCTACGCGACTGCGTGCCGTGTGCGCAGCGAGACGAATGCCTCAGGACGCCGGAGAAGACCAAGACGCGGCAGGTGTGTTTCTTCCGGGGCAAGGCCGATCCGACAGTGTTGAATGCCAGTGACCGGATGAAGCAGGCGATTGACTCGGAACGCGGCCGGCAGCTTTACGGGGGTCGCTTCGCCACGGTGGAGCCGGTGTTTGGCAACCTGCGGCACAACAAGCGGCTGAACCGCTTCACGCTACGCGGGCGGAAGAAGGTGGACGGGCAGTGGAAGCTCTTCTGTCTGGTGCACAACATCGAGAAGCTGGCGCATCACGGGTTTGGACAGTAGGCCGGGAGGCCGGAGAAGCCCCAAACCGGGCCGCGACCGATGAGATGAGAGAAAAGTCGGCTCCGGCGGGACGGCGCCGACAACAATTACCCATGAAATGACAAATGGCGCGAAACAACTCGCGCCATTTTTATGCCTCGCGTCGGGTGAAAAAAGGGTTTTTCTACAGCTTCAACGCCAAAGTCACCGGCTCGCCGGCATTATCGGCGAGTCCGTGTGGACTGCCGGGTTAGGGGTTTTGGAGAAAGACATGGACACGCTAGAAAGCGCACAGAAACGGGCGGAATACTGGAAAGCCGAGAGCCCCGGCGGCCACCCAAATTCCCCCAGTGATGGCCACTTCAAAATCCCCCAGTAGCTGACCGACGAAGGTCAGGTCCGGCGGCACGCCGGAAGCGACGACAGGACATCATCCGCGCCCTCGAACTTGACGAGGGGAACAGG
>JAUXOM010000014.1 GCA_030682175.1 Rhodocyclaceae bacterium | reverse complement strand
TGGGTGAGAAAGGCAATCAGGTCCGCCGACAGCTCGCCCTCCGCACCGACCACGCCCTCCTCGGCGATGAAGCTGCTGGCGGCGTTGATGAGTTCGTCGAGGTTTTCCAGCCGGTCGCGGCCTTCCTTTTCGTTCTGGTAGTGCGTGCGCAAGCCTGAAAGCTCCAGGACATGGTCGACCAGTTCGGGCAGCGGCAGGTGGGCGGCTTCACGCAATCGGGCGATAAGGCCGGCAAAGGCCGCGAGCTTGGCCCCGCCCGCGCCGGATACCAGTGGAATCGCGGCGGAGAGACTGCACTGCGCGCTGCGCGCCGCGTCGGACAGCTGTTCAATGCATCGTGCCCCAATGCCGCGCGTCGGGAAATTCACCACGCGGGAAAATGCCGTGTCGTCGTAGGCATTGGCGATCAGCCGCAAATAAGCGAGTGCGTGCTTGATCTCGGCACGTTCGAAGAAGCGCAGCCCGCCATACACGCGATAGGAAATGCCGGCATTGAACAGCGCATGTTCGAGCGCACGGCTTTGCGCGTTGCTGCGGTAGAGCAGGGCAATTTCGGCACGCGCGTGGCCATCGTTGCCCAGCGCCTTGACCTCCTCGACAATGAAGCGCGCCTCGTCGCCATCGGAGTAGGACTCATGCACGCGCAGCGGCTCGCCGGCCCCGGCCTCGGTCCACAGGTTCTTGCCGAGGCGCTGCGGGTTGTTCTTGATGATGGCGTTCGCCGCATCGAGGATGTTGCCGTGCGAGCGGTAATTCTGTTCGAGGCGGATCAGGTTCGTCACCTTGAACTCATGTTCGAAGTCGCGCATGTTGCCGACGTCGGCGCCGCGGAAGGCGTAGATGCTTTGATCGTCATCGCCAACGCAAAACAGCGCGGCATTTTCGCCGGCGAGCAGCTTCAGCCATCTGTATTGCAGCTTGTTGGTGTCCTGAAACTCGTCGACCAGGATGTGGCGGAAACGCTCCTGGTAATGCCTGCGCAGCGGTTCGTTGCGCTCCAGCAGTTCGAAGCAGCGCAGCAGCAGCTCGGCGAAATCGACCACGCCTTCCTTCTGGCATTGCGCCTCGTAGGCGGCATACAGTTCGACGCGCTGCCTGGTGAAATTGTCCCAAGCCTCGACGGCGGCGGCGCGCAGTCCGGCTTCCTTCTGGGCGTTGATGAACCAGGTCAGCTCGCGCGGCGGGAATTTCTCGTCATCGACGTTGAGCGATTTGAGCAGGCGCTTGACCGACGACAACTGGTCGGCGGAATCGAGAATCTGGAACAGTTGCGGCAGCCCGGCATCGCGGTAATGCGCGCGCAGCATGCGGTTGCACAGGCCATGGAAGGTGCCAATCCACATGCCCTTGACATTGATCGGCAACATCGCCGCCAGTCGGGTAAGCATTTCCTTCGCCGCCTTGTTGGTAAAGGTGACGGCGAGCACGGCCTGCGGACTGGCCTGTCCGGTCGAGATCAGCCAGGCGATGCGTGTCGTCAGGACTCGCGTCTTGCCCGACCCGGCCCCGGCGAGAATCAGGGCGTGCTGGGGCGGCAGGGTGACGGCGGCAAGTTGCGGTTCGTTGAGGCCAGCGAGAAGGTTCAATGCAATACGGTCCGGCGGCCGGCAATGTTTATTTCTTGCGGGGCCGCCCGCGGACGCCAGGCTATGGAGAAGTTCGAGTTTACACCCGGCCCCGCCTAAACATCGCGCCACGCTGCATGCCGCGCCACGACCGCTTGTCCGTCCGCAAAGTGTTGCATGAAGCCAGCAATACCCGGATAAACGGGCAATCTCGGTCTATGCTATGCTGCACCGCACAAATAACGCGTAGAATATATCCAAAGCCTAATGAACCACATGTTATGGGTCGCCTCACGAGGGTTTCTTGTAACGGAAAGGAAACGATCATGAAATCGAACAATTGCAGCCCGAAACTTCTGCCCTGGCTGGCCAACAAGGCCGGCATTTCGCTGCAGCGCGGCGAAGCCCTCTGGCTTGACGCCCGGCGCCATGCCGCTTTGCTCAGCGGTGCGACTGAAACACCCGCCTATTGGGAAGCCGCCATGGATCGCCTGTTTGAACTGGTGGCCGCCGAATGCCTGCAGGCGGATGCCGACTCCTTCGGCTGGCGCCGCTGGACGCGCTTCAACCAGAACTTCTGGCAGGCCCCGGTGGCTGTATATGACGCCTTCACGCTGAACAATACGCGCGGCTGGAATACGCTGCGACCAACGCAAGTCGGCTGACGGTCTCTGGCCCACAGCGCGGGCACAGCCGGGAGGGTGGGCGCGTATAATTTGGCGCTTTGTCGAAACACGCTAAACGCGCATCCCGGCCATGCAGGAAAAATACCAACCCGCTGCAATCGAGCAGGCCGCACAGGCCCACTGGCACGCCACGCGCGCCTTCAACGCCAGCGAAGACACCGCCAAGCCGAAGTATTACTGCCTGTCGATGTTTCCCTACCCGTCCGGCAAGTTGCACATGGGACATGTGCGCAACTACACCATTGGCGACGTGCTGGCGCGCAGCCACAAAATGCGCGGCTACAACGTCCTGCAGCCGATGGGCTGGGATGCCTTCGGCCTGCCCGCCGAGAACGCGGCGATCCAGAACAACGTGCCACCAGCCAAGTGGACCGACGACAACATCGCCTACATGAAGCAGCAGCTCAAGTCCCTGGGCTTCGCCCTCGACTGGGAGCGTGAGCTGGCGACCTGCAAGCCCGACTACTACAAGTGGAACCAGTGGCTGTTCCTGCGCATGCTGGAAAAGGGCATCGCCTACAAGAAAACCCAGGTGGTGAACTGGGACCCGGTCGACCAGACCGTGCTCGCCAACGAGCAGGTGATCGAGGGACGCGGCTGGCGCACCGGCGCGCTGGTCGAAAAACGCGAGATTCCCGGCTACTACCTGGCGATCACGCAATACGCCGACGATCTGCTGACCGCCCTCGACACGCTGCCCGGCTGGCCGGAGCGCGTCAAGACCATGCAGGCCAACTGGATCGGCAAGAGCACCGGCGTGCGCTTCGCCTTCCCTTATGAGATTCCCGCCGCAGGCGGCACGAACCTCCCCTCTCCCCTCGCGGGAGAGGGGCAGGGGGGAGAGGGGTCTGCGGGAAAAGGCAAGCTCTGGGTGTTCACGACCCGTCCCGACACCATCATGGGCGTCACCTTCTGCGCAGTCGCCGCCGAGCATCCGCTCGCCACGCATGCGGCGAAGAACAACCCCGAACTCGCCGCCTTCATCGAGGAGTGCAAGCACGGCTCGGTGATGGAAGCCGACATGGCGACCATGGAAAAAAAGGGCATGCCGACCGGCATCTTCGTCGAGCATCCCCTCACCGGCGCCAAGGTCGAAGTCTGGGTCGGCAACTACGTGCTGATGAGCTACGGCGACGGCGCGGTGATGGGCGTGCCTTCGCACGATGAGCGCGATTTCGCGTTCGCGAAGAAGTACGGCCTCGAGATCAGGCAGGTAATAACGAACGGGAAAGAAATACTGAGAAAGTCTGGCAAGAATTTTCTCGGCGACGACTTTGCGTACTATGACTTCGATCCCAACTGCTGGAAGGAGTGGTACGGAAAGAAAGAAGAGGCTCTCTGCGTTAACTCTGGTCGCTATGACAATATGGTTTACGAAGAAGCCGTCGATGCCATCGCCGCCGACCTCGCGGCCAAGGGCCTCGGCGAGAAGAAGGTGCAGTTCCGCCTGCGCGACTGGGGCGTTTCGCGCCAGCGCTACTGGGGCTGCCCGATCCCGATCATCCATTGCGATTCGTGTGGCTCGGTTCCGGTACCCGACGACCAACTTCCGGTCGTGCTACCCGAGGACTGCGTACCAGACGGTTCGGGCAACCCGCTCAACAAGCGTGCCGATTTCCTGAATTGCGCCTGCCCCAGGTGTGGAAAAAGCGCCACCCGCGAAACCGACACGATGGACACCTTCGTCGATTCGAGCTGGTACTACGCGCGCTACGGCGTCAATGCTGCCACCCGCGCGGCCAACGACAAGATGGTCGATGCCGGCACGCAATACTGGATGCCGGTCGACCAATACATCGGCGGCATCGAGCACGCGATCCTGCACCTGCTCTACTCGCGCTTCTGGACCAAGGTGATGCGTGACCTGGGTCTCGTGAGGTACGACGAGCCTTTCGCCAACCTGCTGACGCAGGGCATGGTGCTCAACCATATCTTCAGCCGGCGCACCGCCAAGGGCGGCATCGAATACTTCGCGCCCGAGGAAGTCGATCTGCTGAGGAACGCAGATGGCCCAATGAGCGGCCATGTGACCGGCGCGACGCTCAAGGCCGATGGCAGCACCATCGATTACGGCGGCGTCGGCACCATGTCGAAATCGAAGCGCAACGGCGTCGATCCGCAATCATTGATCGAGCAGTACGGCGCCGACACCGCGCGCTTCTTCATG
>JAUXOM010000011.1 GCA_030682175.1 Rhodocyclaceae bacterium | reverse complement strand
GCTCCAATCATCGGCCATCTCAGGAACAGCGGCTGAGGTCAAATCCCCATAGGCCGTGGCCTACCCGAACCGCGCAGCAGCATTCCGCGGTTTCCTCCCTGGAGGTTTATTCAACGTCTGCCCGCAGGCACTCGCGCGTCATCAAGCCTCGTCACGTGGAGGGCAGACGTCGAACAAACCTAAACCTTTGCTGGCGCTGGGAAAGCAGTTACCTCAAGTCGGAAATAAAGCAGAAAGCCGCCGTCCTGCCAGCGCCGACTTCCTTGACTGTTACGCATCATCCTGCGCTGCGACCATCCAGACACGTTTCAACGGCAATTCGGCCTTCAGGTCTTCGTCCAAACGGTCGTACTGCTCGAACAACTGCTCCAGAAGTTCCTTGCGCGTCCAAAGGCGCAGACGGAAAAACTGTGTTGCCAAATCCTTATGCACATTGTTCTTGAAGCCGCCCCAAGCGACAAACAAGCCTTCGCTCGCGTTGAACTTCGTCATCGCACCGAGGAGCTTGTCGACAGGCTCGCGGCCGATCTGCGTCGATTCCGATTTCACTTCGACACACAGGCGCGGCGCGCCGAAGCCCAGCGGCCCGGCACCGGCCAGAATATCCGCGCCACCATCCGCGCCCTCGGGGCTGCGATAGGTGGTGTAACCCTGCGCTTGCAGAATAGCCTCCACCAAGCGCGTCAAGCCGTGGCCCTTGAAGCGAGCAGCGATCAGGTCGGCGATCTGGTCATGGGCGAGGTCTTCGAGATTCGTATCCCC
Source organism: Rhodocyclaceae bacterium (assembly GCA_030682175.1). Taxonomy (GTDB): domain Bacteria; phylum Pseudomonadota; class Gammaproteobacteria; order Burkholderiales; family Rhodocyclaceae; genus Sulfuricystis. The sequence goes on along the minus strand of JAUXOM010000011.1, from coordinate 11,091 downwards.
GGCGGTTTCGTCGGTCACCAGCGTACCCGCCTTGGCCGCCGCCGCGATGGTTTCCGGCTTCCAGCCATTCGCGCGCATGGCGGCAATGCGCTGCTCGGCGTTGTTGCGCTGCACGCGGCAGATCGTCAGGAACGCGCCGAAGGTGAACAGCAAATCCTTGCCGAAGTTGGTGCGCGGCACGGCCTCTGCAATCCACTGCACCGGTCGCCAATGGTAGAACGGATTCGGCCCCTCCGGTGCCGGCTGGTAATCGCCGGTCACCTCGCCGATGTAGATCGCCGGTTGCGACTTGAGCGGCAGAACAACCAAGTCGCCCTTCTTGATGCCGTGCGCGAACGGCCAAACCTGGCTGACCCAATTCATGATCGCCTTGGGCTTCGTGTCCGGGTAGCGCTCTGTCATCGCCGCCGTCAGGTCGGCCCGCTGCTTGAGCTTGCCGAGGTCGATGTCGAGGCCGTCCCAAGTCACATAGACACGGCTTTCCTGGATGAACTTTTGTTCGTATTCGCCGTGGGAGCCGGCGCGGATAAGCCAGATTGCCATTGTTGATCCCCTCTTACGAGCCAATCGCTGCGCCGCGCAAAATCGCGCTGATGTGTGGCTTGATCTTCTCGGGGATCTCCCCCGTGTCCTTGAATAGCTCGTAACGAAAAGTGTTGAGATCGAACGGGACGGCCTTGTGCGCATCGCTCGGCTGAAAGATAAAGATCAACCGATTCTTTTCGTGATTCCGTAGGGCATATCCCGCTTCCACGCAAACGTTCGGTCGCACGCCGGTTAAATCGATGAGGATGATGTCAGCGGACGCAATGGCGTCATACATCCTGGCGTGAATCGGAAATGTTGTGCCGGTTTGCGTACCCATGTCGATCAATTCAAGGTGGGTGCCTTCTTCCTTCTCAATTTCCTTCAAGGCACCCCGAATCTGCTTGAGCCGCAATTTTGCTTTTTCGACCTCCTCGCCATCTGCGGCGGTGGGATACCAGCGAGCAAGGAAGACGTTCTTCGGAATCCGTGTTCGAACGGCGGTAAAGATGTCCAACACTTGTTTGCTGAGTGATTGCCCCTCTTTTAATTCAACCAATCCATCTTTGCCAAGCCAGCCAGCCAATTGCTCCAACTCAGCAACAGTCGCATTAACCCGTGCGTTGTGGTCGGCGCCTCCAGGTGATGCTTTCCAAACGCGTGCGGCGAGTTCAATAAAAAACTGCGCCTTGCATAGCACGGGCTGGCTGGGCTCCATTCGCGTAACGATGTCACTGAGGGCCGCCACAAGGGCTTTCGCATACTTTCGCAACGATGCCAAGCTATTCGCAACACTCGGGTCCATGTCCAGCAACCCACGCACAGCCTCACGCAGGCTGGTCAGCGGCCGATTTCCTAAGCGTGCCTGCACTGGCTTTGGGAGCTTCAAGAGGCCGTCACGCAGCAGTCGGGTGAAATGCAAGTCCGGGCTGTAGGCGAACTCCTTCTCCGCCGGCATATCGTAGTCCGCGTCTTGGCCAAGAATGAGTTTCAGCGCGTGTTCCGATTCGAGCGGGAGTGCCGTGCTGTTGATGGTGTGGAAGATCAGCGATTCGGAATAATCATCGGCCGCATTGCCTACCTCACCGAGAAGCACAATGCAGAATGGAGCGAGGTATTTGGTGGCAACAGCCGGGTCATCCGTCAGGGTTTGGGCTAACGCCAAACGATGGTTGCCATCGACGCGCCGAATCAGTTTATTCGCGCGAATGTCGACAAGCTTCTGCCGATCAACGGAAATCCGATGCACGCGAATATTCTGGCTCTTCCAGCGACGACGGATTTTGATTCCCTCTTCATCGCCAGTACTCCCCACGCCGATAGGGAAATTATTGTCGTCGAATTCCTCGAACAAATCATGGCGCACTGAAAGAATGACTTCGGGCAAGAAACGCTGTTCGCCGCTCTCCAAGTAGCGCTTGATACGTTCGGCGTGTAGCGGGTCCAACTTGCGCTGCTGGCCGGTCACTTCCACACCGTTCCCGCCATCCTCCATCTCGTAGGGGACGGAGATTTCGGCGAGGTCTTTCAAGCTGGCAAAGCCGCGAATAATGCGGAAGGTGCCGAGGACGCTGCTTTCAAATTGGCCATCGAATGTCAGATAGCGAGAGCTTCTTGCCATGCTATGCGTCCTTGACTGACTTGGTGCCGAGAATCAGCGCTTCAATTTCGGCCTGAATTGACTTGGTGAGATTTTCGACGGCCTCCCGTTCGCGGGCGATTTCGGCACGACCAGCCGCCACGCGCTTGATGACTTGCTGTTGAATGGTGCGGGGAGGAACGGGAATCCGGAGGTTCGCAATCATTTTGGCATTGAGATTCGGCTGATTGTTGCCGCTTGCTAGCGCCCGTATGTTGTCATACTGAGAGATGAGGAAATACCAAAGAAAATCTGGCTCGATTTGTGGCGCGAATCCAGAAAGTACCGCACATGCTTGATTCGTAGCAGCGTCAATGCCGAGCTTTGCAGTCCTACCACGTGTAGCCCCTTGACCATACATTGCGACGATTAGCGACCCTTTCGGGTAAATCTTCGCGCTACTGTTTTTTAGCCCATCCTCAGTCAACGTTTCCTCTGTGGTGGCAATAGCTTCGTTCCTAACCTCAGTGGTCTTAACCCACGGGATCGCACCCCCAAAATATTTTTTGTTTTGCCGCGACGGCGTTCCACCACTACCAATACTGCAAAGATCGGAGAGCTGTATCTCGGGGAACAGCGATTTGTGTCGTCCCAGCGTGCTAATGCCAATCATCTGAACTCCCCAGCGATCAACATCGTCCCACCAAACTGCGAATGCCTTGCTTGTTGGAATCTGTTGTATGGATCGCAATCCGACATCGGATAAGAATCTCGCTTCAATAGCGGTCTTGCTTCGGTCAATACGGTTCAATGCGTCAGCTATTTCGTCTCTAGCTTTTCGCCAGCGGGCGACGATGGCGTTTTGTTCGGCTAGCGGGGGTAGTGGAACATGTTCCATTTCGAAGAAATCGAGCTTTACTTCCTTTCGGCCTTCTGCACCAACTTTGTTCCGCCATAAGTGCGCTCTGAAAAACTTAGCTTGGACAATTAGGTGAAAGTACTCAGGAAGCAGTCTTGCCATGTCTGGTTCATAGACGGCGAAGTGCCCAGTCACAACAACGTCATTCCAATCGTCCGGCACAATTCCGACTGCACCGTTCTTCAGATCGATCTTGGCGACAACAATGTCGCCAGGTCGTGCAAACCACAGATCCATTGAGTATTCGCGGTTCACATCTACGACGCGCTTATCAACTGAGCCGTCAAAATGGATCGTGATGGGTTGCAGGTCAGAAAACTTGAACTTGGCTTTATCAACACGCTCTTTTCTGAGCCTAAGCACGCTGCCAATTGGAACCATGAACCGTTGTGGCCAGTGCCATTGGATTCTATGAAAGCTTGAAGCATCCCAGCGCCCCAAGTCCCTGAACCAAACGGCAAAAGCGCGCGGTGCGGTCGCACTCGCCGCCACCATTATTCAGCCCCCGCGAGCAAGAACGCCTTGGGGTTGCGCCGGTATTCCCGATACAAGTCCAGGCAGGATTTCTCGATGTCGGGCGGAAGGTTGTCGCTTGGGATAAGTTCATTTTGGTCCGCATCCCCGGTGGCGGTAATGCCTACTTTCTCCGCCTCATAAAGGAAGATAAGGTAAGGGAACAGTGCCTTCAGTAACGCGCGGGTTTCCATGGCAATCAGGTCGGCCATGCGCTTCTGGTAGTCCTTCAACTCCTTTTGCAGCACTTTCCGCTGCTCGGCATCGCGTTCATCCTTTGCGGCGGCGATGGCCTCTTCGAGCCGTTGAGTTTCGGCGGCGATTTCATCGACATGGTTCGCTTCAATTTCGGCGCGGGCTTCTGCGTTTTTGGCATCGAAGTCGGCCTGTTCATCGTCCGTGAATTTTTGCAGGAACAGCAGCGAGGCTTTCACGCTGGCGCCGGAGGAGGAGAAGGTTTCCTGCGGCAGGCTGACCACAGCACGAATGAAAGCCCGGTTTTCGCAAAACTCGCGCACGTAAGCGAGTGACGGATTGTTGAAGATGCCTTCCGGCAGCACGATGCCAAGGCGTCCGCCGGGCTTGAGCAAGGTAAGGCAGCGTTCGATGAAGAGAATTTCTGTCTTGATTTTGCTTTTCTCGCCCTTGGGCAACTCGAACAGACTGGCAATAGGCTTGTTCACGGCGGCGCGCACACGGGCAAGCGCATCGGTGTAAAGGTCGCCGTAATCTTCCGTGTAGCGCTTCTCGGCGGCGCGGTCGGTTGTCATGTCCGACTCATGCACCACATCGGAGGGTTCGACGCTCGCGCCGAAAGGTGGATTGGTGAGGATGATGTCGAAGCGCCCTTCAAAGATGCCATTCACGTTTAGAAAGCCGTCGTGATGGTGCACCCCCGCATGCCCGTCACCGTGCATGATCATGTTCATCTTGCTGGTACGGGCCATGCGGTCGTTGGCATCGGTGCCGTAGATACACCGATTGGCCAGCGCCCAAAGTCGCGAGCCACGCTTGCGCTGAGCGAGCATTGCTTGAATCTCGGTGAATTTTTCGCGCAGAGCTTCCGCTTTTTTGACCTCGGAAAGCTTCTTCGTTTCAAGCTTGGCTTTGAATGCCTGATACTCGGCATCGGCGTCGGCAAGAATTTGTTCGCGGACGATTTCAAAAAAACGAATCAGGAAACCGCCGGAACCGCTGGCAGGGTCGCAAATGATTTCACCTTCCTTGGGTTCGATCATGCGAATCATGAATTCGACGATGGTGCGCGGCGTAAAGAATTGTCCGATTTCGCCGCGAAAGGTGCGGCCAAGGAAGCGTTCGAAGGCGATGCCTTTGATGTCCTCGCTGGTGTCGGAGAGGTTGTAGCGCTCCAATAGTTTGACGATCTCTCTACCAGTAGCCGGCCTCAGCCGAATTTCCTCATCCGGCTCAAAAATCTTGTCGTCTTCGTAGGCTTCTTTGGTTTGTCCAAAGAGCGTGTTGAGCGGGTTCTTGCCTATCTGATCGTCGAGAAAGTCGACATTGAAGAGATTTTTGCGCTGGCGTTTGGCGCGTAGCTCGCGTTCGACGAAGACCTTCACAAAAAGAATCTTGGCGATTTCGTCGAAGGCAGCGGCAGGGTCGAGTTTTTCGCGGTTTCGGATCACGTTGTGGCATTGGTGGAGCAGGTCCGCGAACTCTTCCTCCTTGAATACCTTGAGCTTGGAAAGAAGTTCTTCAATCTCCTTGTTGCTTGCGTCGGCGTGGGGGACGTTGCTGATTTCTTCCAGCGACTTTGGCATCTTCTCGTGTACCACACGCCAGAACTTAGTTTCGCGGCTGTTATGGGTAACGAAAAATCGTGCGCCTGCAAGGCGCGAATAGTTGTCACCCTGGCCGTAGTCATCGGGCTTGATGGTGACGTTATCCGATTTGCATTCAACAATGATTAGTGGATTTTTTGAATCAGTTTTGTCCTTGGCCGTGCGCCAGATAACGAAGTCGGCGCGTGCATGGCCGGAACCCCGGCCAGTAACTTCAAGCTCTTCGTCCATCTGGTCGAGACTGAAGCCGTATTCGCTGACAAGCACGCAAAGAAACTCTTGCCGGACCGATTCTTCCGGTGTCTCGTTGAGCCATTTTTGGCGGATGTGGCTCCAGATTTTCCCTTTTTCCCGGCGGACGGTGATTAGCGAAGCCATGCCGTCATTTCGCTTTTTTGTGCTTGGTTGCATCGCGTTCTCTCTCATTTGCTGCGTTTCGCAGACTTTCGGCCAATTGCAGTATCGCCTTGCTCGACAATCTCAATCCCCACACGCCCGCAATGCTCCCGAATGAAGTAAAAAAATGAAGTAAAAGGGGCCAGAAGTAAAAGTAAAAGGGGCCAGGCTCGATTTAATTTCACAGGGCCCAAAGAGGTTGCGAGATTTCTTCTCGCTCAATCGCCGAAGCCGCAGCGTTAAGCGGTTCGATGAGCTGAAAGAGCTCTTCATGGGCTGTCATTCAACGATCCTGCGACGCATAACGTAGAAGTCGCCGACGCTGTGCGGCTTCATCGCGCAGCGTCCGTGTGGACTGCCGGGTTGGCCTTGCGATCAAAGTTTGAAGCCCGCTGGCCATAGAAAGTAAGTGCCGAATTTTGGACTCATACGAAACTCTCCGCCAACATCTTTGCCTTTTGCAGTGAGGTAATGCTTATCGTCGCGCGCCTCAAGATAGCCAGAGGCGACGAGCTTTTCAACGAACTCGTTGGTTTTCATTCCGAGCTTCTGCGCAAGCTTGGAAGAGGTTAGTTTGTCAAAGGATTCCTCGGCTTCAGGCTTGCTCTCTGTTTCGTTCGCTACCCGCTCAAGTGAGATGCGAACCTCGTCGCTGATGCGGATGATGCGCTGCGCTTCTTCGTACGCGTCCTTGTAGAGTTCGGCATCGTCGGAGCGGCGAATGAGAACGCCCATTTCGTTGTTGTTGACTTGGCTGAACTCGTAAAGGTTGAGGCTGGTGATGATGCACAGCTCTTCGTTGAGATAGCACTTGGCGTGCAAGTTTTTGCAGAAGCTGGTGCGAATATAGGTAAGTTCTTTGAGCCAGTTGATTTCTTCGGGTTGAAGCTCGCTCTTTCCGTAGACAATCCGCACGTCAATTTTCAGACGGTTCTTGTCAGCGAGAAGTTCTTTCATTCTGTCGTTGAGCTTCAAGAAGGGGCTGATCAAGATGAGCCTGTCTTTGGCGTCTTTGATCAACTCTTCGAGGAAGTAATTTGTTGCGCTGGTGTTCAAGAACTTTGCCATGTTGGAATCTCAGATTAAGTGTTGAGCGGGCGGTATTGTGAAGGCTAACAGTTATTCAACGAACCCACCGGTCCGCGTATTGATAATCAGAAAACATGCCAACTCAACGGTAACTGTTTGATTCATTGTTGGCGCGCTCACGTAGGCTGTCCGCATATGCAATGATAGTACGGACCGATGGCGATGGGGTAGGCGCACTGGAACCGCGGTGGCCTCAGCCGATCCGTTGCTTTAACGAATGGCCGCAATCGGAGCAACTTCCCCACAGGCCGGAGCTGGCCGGTAAGGTGAATTCGCCTACTGTGGCTGCAAGGGTTCGGAGAGCCACGCCTACTGGATAAAGTTCAGATCCGCCAGATCAGTCGATATCCCGCACCCGGAACCAGCCCGCGATACTGCGGCGCTGCTTGTGTGCCGTGAGCACGGCGTGCGGGAACAATTCACTGAGAAAGATGATCATCTTGCCGAAGGTCGGGTTCACCGTATCAATGATGGCATCGCCCTCGGGCGCGAACAGCACCAGTTCGCCACCATCACTGAACTGCCAATCTTCGTTGAGATAGAACACCGTCGACAGGACGCGATTGCGGCGTCCGCTCAATACGTCCGAATGGCGGGCGTAGCCGTTGCCCGCGCAGTAGATGGCGTAGTGGCACTCGTAATCGAACAGGCCGAGATAGAGCGCCTCGTTCAGTCCGCTGCGCAGTTTTTCCATCCAGGCCAGGTAGGCGTGATCGATACCGTCGCCGTCGTCCAGCCAACTGATCACGTCGCCGCGTATCAGGTCGGCTTGCTGCCGCTCCGCTCCCCGGCCTATCCGGGCCGGCTGAAATCGCAGTCGTTCATCGTCCTGGCAGCGGGAAGACAACTGCGCCGATTGGCTCTGTAGCAGTGGCTGGTCGAGAACGACATACCCGACCTGAGCCAAATGCCCGGCAATAGCTTCAATGTTCATCGTGGGGATGGAGTTGCTCCTGTTGAATGCCCGGGTCGGGGGATGTCGGTGCGGCGTTTGGTGTCGGTGTCGAGCACGGGAATTCCTGAAAACGGATTACTCGGGCGGGAAGCGCAGCTTCGAAAAGCTGCGCCCGGCCTGGATGGCCCGCCGCTCGATCGCCGCCGCCGACTCAAGCCAGCCTTGCTGCTCCAGAAACAACAGGTAGGCGCGCGTGCTGATCTTGCGGCAGTTGTCCGGCAGCAAAAAACTGGCGCGGGCGATTTTGTGGTCTTCGAACAGGAACACGCCGGTTTGTCGCGGCTGGTCCAGCGCGAAGTCGTTCATGGTTTCCTGGATCGCCAGTTCGCCGAGGTTGGCGGTGCGGGCGGCGGCGGGGTCTGCCGCCAGCGTTTGCTGGTGATGCCGGAAAGTGCGGGTCGCACGCACCGATACCTGGCCGGCGGCGGCCCACTGCGCCAGTTTCTCGCTGGTCGGCGTCTGGTTGCGCGTCACTTCGTGCAGCACCATATCGACCAGCACGATCGGCCAGCCGGGCTTGAACAGCAGGTCGAGCGCGTCGGCATAGGCCAGCGTGATGAGCGGCCCGGCGTCGGGCAGCAGAACAACGTTCGCGGCCATCGTGGGCGGCTCAGCCGGCCAACGATTTGAGTTGATCGACCATGTCGCGCGTGTCGGCCTCCGGCAATCGCGGCATCGGCAGGTGGGCTTGCGCCATCAACAGGAAGAGGTCTTCCGCGCTGTCGATTCCCAGCGCGCGCATGGCTTCGTCGCCCGCGAGCCGCCCTAGCGAAAAGTCGAGCAGCCGCCGGTAATTCTGGTTGCCTGTTGCTTCGGCCGCCTCGAAGGTTTCGACCAGATGGCGAAGCTCGGCGTTGAACAGCGCATTGACCGAGGTGTCGGTCTTGGCGGCAATGATTTTGGCGCGCTTGAGCAGATCGCGATCAACCGCGCCGGTGAAATTGACGGTTGTTGCCATTTCTTGTCTCCATTGGATTAACACATAAATAAGTGTAGCACGCCAATCGGTGTTGCTGAAACCGCAGCGGGGGCGGTGCGGTGTTTGGTATCGGTGTCGAGCATTATTTCAAGCGTTTCATGGTGTTGTTGGTTAAGAAGTCGGTCAAGCGGCAAGCCGTCAATGGCCGTTCCGGCCTCCCGCCGTCCTGCCAGCGCCGACTTTTACAGCGTGCTCAGGGTGACTTCGTAGGCGCCGCCGATGACGAGGTGTTCGTCCTCGCCCTTGAGGAAGCCGACACGTCCGGGACATGGCCAGCCTTGCTTGTTTTTGTGCGGGTTCAGCTTGGCGCCCTCACTTTGGCCGCTAAAAATCCAAGATTCCCAACGGCGGCATTTCCATGCTGACGCTCAATCGGAAGCGCCTCAAGTGGGCCGGATGCAGTTAGTTCAATGGCAAAGCGCGGATGAAAAGCTTGCCGTGTGACTGTGGCAGAGCGGATGCGATCGAGGAGGTAGCTCTTGGATTCGCCGGTTTCTGCCTCGACGCCGAAAAGCAATAAATCGCCGGCACTCGTGCGCCGAACTGAATAAGGTTCGATGGTTGGCGTTCTACGTTCGCCGTTCTTCTTGGTGTAGTCGAGCTGCACGCACAGGCGGTTTGCGGCTGCAAAGCGGATTGTCTCCAGCGAGCCGGCCTGTGCGCCCCAAGCCTGCACCATGGCAGGCGGCCGCCAACCGGTATCCATCGCCGTACGGCCTGAAGAGATCGCGGCCAGCACAGGCACTGCCGCTTTCTCGTTTAACCAATCGAAGACCGCCGGAAGCTCCTGCCAGAACTCGTCGAATGGAGGACAGACAGGAAGTTGATGCGCAAGCATTTGCTCCCATTCCACTTCGATGGCCACGCGTTCCGGGCGATCAGTGAGCGCGGTGTAGGTCGGTACGGGAATGCCCTTGAATTCGCACTTGCGCGCCTCCGGGGGTAGTTGCAGACCACAGGCGTCGTATATCCATTCACTGACTTCTTCGAAGACGCTGGCAAGGAATGCTTCGTCGAGGTGATCGGCATCCTGCAGCGTGAAGTCGAGGTCTTCGGAGAAGCGATAGGTTTCGAAGTAACACTTCTTCAGGCAGGTACCGCCCTTGAAGACCCATCGGTCGCCGATTGCCGGGTGCACTGCGATGCCAGCCAAGAGCCAGCCGAGTGCATAGTCCTTCTCGACAACATGTGCCTGGAGCTGGAGCTCGGCAGCGAGCGCCATGATCTCCTGCTTTGAAATCATGACTTGGCCTCGCGCAGTTCACTGGCGGGCACCCAGACGCGCCAAGCAGTAACCAGGCGATCAGCAGGCAATGCGGGATCAAGCCTGGCGTAGCCGGTAGAGAGATTCTTGCGGCAAGCTTCGATCAGAACCGCCTGGTCGGGATGATCACGATGCAGCAGAAATCCGAGACGTTTGTAGATCGCGCCAATGCCAAGCTTCGCTGCGTAGTCGGCCAGTTTGGGCGCCTCTTTGGGTAGCTCTCGACACAGGGTGCCCAGCATTTCCGCCACATGGCGGATACCACCGCCAAGGGCTGGATCGGCCAACATGTCGATCAGCGTGCGCGCTGGATCGGATACCTGTACGCGGCTGCCTCCACGCCAGACGGACTTAAGGCCGACAAAGCGTGCGGCGGGGACGGTGTGGAGTTCGAAGCGTGCTTTGCGCAGCACCAGCTTTCGATCTCGCGGACGCATTGTCGTCATGATGCAGAGCGCCTGAAACATCTGTTCGGTGAGCCCCCAATGTTCCGCGGCGGACCAACCGCCGATATAGCACCGGCCAAACATCGCAGTGGCGACGGCCCAAGGATCGTCCAGTGCGACGTCGGGTGATTCTGACTCGATCGGGACGGGAACATAAACGCCGCGCCGAACCCTGGCCAACCAGCCGGCGCGAGACCATGCGGCCAGTCGGCGAGCCGCGACTGCCGTATCTATGCCAAGTACGCCGGCAGCCTCACCAGGCGTTACGACCGGCGGGCTGTCGCGCAGCAATTGGCTGAGTTGGCTGCGGGATTTGGCGCTGAGGCCTACGGGTTTCATGGCTATATCTTAAGCGCATTAGAGTGTCATTTGTGGATGTTTCTACGCGTTGAATATAGCACTAGTCCTATGATGCTGAACTGCCACGGATGTCTTTTCGATGCGGCCACGGGCAGCAATCGGACAGATTGGCAACCTGGAAACTGAGCAAATCCAACGACGACAATGGTTTAGGTTTGTTCGACGTCTGCCCCCCACGTGACGAAGCTGGCTGACGCGCGAGTGCCTGCGGGCAGACGTTGAATAAACCTCCAGGGAGGAAACCGCGGAATGCTGCTGCGCGGT
>JAUXOM010000149.1 GCA_030682175.1 Rhodocyclaceae bacterium | reverse complement strand
GATGTCCGGCTGCTCACCAGTGGGCGCATTGTCGTCGGCGTTTTCCCGGTGCGGGATATGCCGCTCGAACGGCCCCAGCCAGGGCGACAAGCGGGCGAACAGCGGCTGCGCATAGAGAATCATGTAGGTCGACAGGGTGATGGTGATCAGCCCCACCAGGGTGGTCAGGCCCAGGGCGTCCTGGCCAACATGGCCGAGGCCGATGCCCATGGCGACAAAGATGATCGAGAACTCGCTGATCTGTGCCACGGTCAGCCCGGCCATAAAACCGGTGCGCTTGCGATAGCCCATCCAGCCCATGATGGCCATGACGATCAGCGGGTTGCCGATCAGTACGAACAGCGACAGAGCAATCGCCGGCCAGACTTCGCCGCCGAGGGTGGAGAAGTCCAGCTTGGCGCCGAGGTCGATAAAAAAGAACAGCAACAGGAAGTCCCGGATGCCTGTCAACCTGGCGTTGATCGCATCCCGATAATGCGTCGAGGCGAGCGAGAAGCCGGCGAGGAAGGCGCCGGCCTCCTTCGAAAAACCGGCCCATTCGCCCAGCGCGGCCAGGCTCGTGCCCCAGGCGATGGCGAAGATCAGCAGCAGTTCCTGTGACTGCGCCATGCGGTCGACAACTTTGGGCAAGACGTAGCGCATCAGCAGATACATGCCCACCAGCGCTACGCCAATACGCAAGGCCAGCGAGCCGACCAGAGGCAGTAGCGCACCCTCGCCGCTGTCGCCACCCTCGCCGCGCAGGGCGCTCATCACCATCATCGCTATCACGACGGCCAAGTCCTGGACGATCAGGAAGCCGACGGCGATGCGGCCGTGCAGCGAATCGATCTCGCGCTTGTCGGACAACAGCTTGACAATGATGATGGTGCTCGAAAAGGTCAGTGCGACGGCGACGTAGAGCGCTTCCACCCAGCCCCTGCCCATGGCGAGGATGAGGAGGAAGCCGATGACGATGGTGAAGGCGAGTTGCCCCAGACCGGTGGCCAGTGCGACGGGACCGATATGGCGGATATGCTGCAGGTCAAGCTTGAGGCCGACGACGAAGAGCAGCACCGTGACGCCAACCTGGGCGAGCAGGTCGATCTGGTCATGCGCGGTGACAACTCCCAGCAGGGCGGGACCGGCCGCGATACCGATCACGATGTAAGCAATCAGCACCGGCTGGCGCAGCCAGAGAGAAACCGCGCCCGCAGCGGCGGACATCATTAGCAGAAGGGCAAATTCACCAAAGACACCATGCATGTTTCAGGGCTCCGATTCGACATGTGCGCTTCTTGCGCAGACGGGCATCCGGCTAGGCAAACGCAGAACAAGCCGCCGCAAGATTTGGCGGTGAGTTGTGATGAAGGTGAAATTGCGATGCGCGATACATTATCGACGGAAAGAAGGTCATTTTTTGGTCTGGCAACGCACGAACAGGAGTAGCTCGGTTTACCTTGGGCCGGAGAACCGGGGTTACCCGCTGGTGTCAGTCGAGGATTGGTCCTTCACGGCCGCACGCTCGCGTCGCCAGAGCACGGTCTTCCAGACCAGAAGCGCCGCCGGCAGCAGGTGCCAGACCACGTCGAAGAGGTCGATGGGGCGCGTGAGCGTGCCGTTCATCGCCATGCGCGCCTTTTCGACGAGGTGCGGCTCGGGAACGAAGGGCGCGCCCAGCATCAGCACGGTGGTGACGATCAGGATCGAAAACGGAAACTCGCGGATGAATCGCATGGTGGGCTCAATCAGTGGGTGAACGGGGCGGGACGCGGCAGAACCCCTGCATCGGGATGGCCAGCGCGTCGTTGAACTTGCTCGAAAGGTTCTGCACGCCGATCCACGCCGTGATGGCGACGATCGCATCGTCTCTGAAGAAGCGCTTGAGCTCGGTCATCGCGCGGGCGGTGCCGGCAGCGTCATTGAGCGTCACCGCCTCGGCGTAGGCGAGCGCCGCGCGCTCTTCCGCGCTGAAGACCTCGGGGTGCTCCGGCCAGCGGTCGATGAAATCGATCTTCTCGTGCGCACCATTCGCGGCGAGGAAATTGTGGGCATTGAAGTCCACGCAGAAATCACAATGGTTGAGCTGCGAGATGCGCACGCTCAGCAGCGTCCGCAGCAGGCCGCCGGGCGCGGCCAGCCGGTTGAAGCGGCCGATCAAAAGCAGGAAGACGAACATGATCGCGGGCTGCCGCCCCCACGCCCACATCGGGGACAGCACCTGCCCGTATTTGCGTTTCTGGTAGGCGAACACCAGGCGCACGTACCAGGGAAAGTCACGTTCGGAGAGTTCGTCGAGTCGGTTAGCCATGGGCGGAACGAAAAAGTGGCGCGGAGAAAAGTCGGGAGTCTGGGTATTATTCCAGATGCACGTGAGCAAAACCGTGGCCGTTGATGGAAATCGGCGTGACAAGAAGGAAATATCCATGGGACTGGCGCGACGGCGGACTCTTGAAACTGTGCGGCGAAAACCGTGGTCCTCTATTTACTCTCCACATCCGCAGAAGGAGTTTTCTGGTTTACCGCAGCATCGCGGGTAATTATGGGGGAAATCAGATGAAAGGCTTCTGGATCATGAACAAGACTTTTCAACGCTTGACCCAGCAGGGGCTAATCATGGTCGGGGCGGTCGCGCTCTCACTTTTTGTTCCCGGGATGGCAGCTCAGGCCGACGATGGCGACCTGTCCGAAGAGACCAAGGCATGCCTGGAATGCCACGACAAAAAGGGTTTGGAGAAAAAGCTCGAGAATCAGGAGACGCTGTCACTGCATGTCTCCACCAACGCTTTTCTCGAGTCGGTGCATAAGGACAACGATTGTACGGACTGCCACTCGGATATCGACGAAGCGAGCCACGGCAAGACTAAAACGCTCATCAAGAGCCGACGCGAGAATTCCTTGAGCAAGCAGGATGTTTGCCGCGACTGTCACAAGAAGAATTACAAGCAATATGAAGACAGCCTTCATTCCGCGCTGGTCAAGGAAGGCAGCAAGGACGCACCGCTATGCTTCGATTGCCATGATCCGCATGTTCAGGACTCAGTGAAAATCGTCGGGTCGATTGCCGAAACTCCCTGCGCGAGGTGTCACGAGGATATTTTCAAGGCCTATTCCACCGATGTGCATGGCCTGGAAAGAATTACCAAAGGCAAGGCCGCACCCATCTGCGCCGATTGCCACAAGGCCCACGACGTGAAGGCGGCATCGTTCGGCGACGGCATAAAAGACAGCTGCCTGGCCTGTCACAAGGATGCGGTTACCCAGCACCAGGATTGGTTGCCGAATGCGGCGCGACACTTCGCGGCGATCTCCTGTCCGGTTTGTCATGCTCCGGGCGCGCAACGCCGGGTTAACCTCCGGCTCTACGACAATGTGGCCGGCCGTCAGGTGTCGGAAAAGTCCGGCGTTCCCATATTCAAGAAGCGGGCCGAGGCCGCCGACGCAAGCAGTCTCGGCCTGGATGAGCGGGCACTGTTGAGCCTGCTCAAGGAGTTCAACCAGGACGAAGCTCAGGGGCGCACGGTCCTGCGCGGTCGTCTGGAGGTTCGCTCCGGTATCGAGGCGCATCAGTTGAGCGAAAAGTCCAAGGCCATCAAGGACTGCAATACCTGTCACCAAGCGGGCGCCGAACCGTTTCAAAGCGTAACGCTGACCATCGCCAGTCCGGATGGCAGGCCGATTCGCCATGGCGTCCAGAAAGCGGTATTGACTTCCCTGACCGCCACCGAGTCGGTGCGGGGGTTCTACGCCATCGGCGGCACGCGGATCAAACTGCTGGACTACCTGCTGCTGCTGGTCGTGCTGGGCGCGATTGGCATGCCTCTGTTGCACATGACGATCAAGCGGATGTTCAGGAATATTCGGGAGCAGGACGAGGCCGCGAGGCTTGCTCAACGCGCTCAAACCAGCAGTCAGGGCTTGCCGGGTGATCGGCCGAGCGCAGACGAATCCCAACAGAGCAGGAGCTAGCCATGCACAAGCTATATGTCAATCCGTTGCCGGTCAGGATCTGGCACTGGGCCAATGCCTTCGGTTTTGTCTTGCTGATTGCCACCGGTGTACAGATGAGGTATCTCGACCTGATCCAGGTGGTGCCATTCCGAACCGCCGTGGTCGCTCACAACTGGATCGGCTTTGTCCTCATCGCCAATTTTTTCCTGTGGCTGGGCTTCTACCTTTTTACGGACAAGATCAAGGTCTACCACCCCGAATTGAGCCCGACCAAGTATTTTCGCGCCAGTTTCCGCCAGCTGCAGTTCTATGGCTACGGAATCTTCAAGGGCCACCCCAACCCGCACCATATGAACGCCTATCGCAAGTTCAACGCCCTGCAGAGCATGAGCTACCAGATCATCATGCTGCTGGTCGTGCCGCTTCAGTTCTTCACCGGCGTGCTGCTGTGGGATATTGCGCATTTTTCATCCATGGTCGAGACCCTGGGCGGAGTGCGCGTGGTCAATACGGTGCATGTGCTGATTTTCATCTTCTTCACCGGATTCATCTTCATCCATTCTTATCTGGCCAGCCTCAGCCATACGCCCTGGGGGCATTTCAAGGCGATGATCACCGGTTATGAGGAAGTCGATGACGAGCCGGCGCAATAGCCAACAAGAGTCAAACTCTCATGGCGCTACGATATCCGCCGTTTCGTCATCCAGTCCAGCTTGCCCCTGGATGACGATCTCCAGGAGGCTCGGTTCGCCTTACTTTACATCATGCGTTTTTTCAATTAACGCCTTGCCACCAATCCAGGCCAGCATGGCCAGCCCGACAAAGGGAAACATGAGGGCATAGACCAGGCCGACAAAGGGGGCGGCGATAAACAGGGCCACATTCCTGATGAGGCGGGCTACTGTTGCCATGGAGGGAAACTTGCTAACCAGTGCCTTGCCACCAATCCAGGCCAGCATGGCCAGCCCGACCACGGGGAAGAACAACGCATAGGCCAGACCGATAAACGGAGCCGCCAAGGACAGGCCCATGTGTTTCAACAGGCTTCTCTTTGCAACCGGTTCGGGCAGCACGATCTCGACAGCCTGTGTTTCCGGCTGTTCAACAACGGTCAGCGCGGGTTGCCGCAACGCATGAGCTGCACTCTCCACGATCATTTCCGGAGACAAAGGCTTGTTCAAAAAAGCCGACACGCCAGCGGCCTTGGCTCTTTGCTCATTCGCCGTTGTGCCGTATCCGGTCACGATAACCACGGGTGTCCACGGCTGATTTGCCCTGACGCGTTCCGCCAGTTCAACGCCGTCCATGCCGGGCATCTTGATATCCGTGAAGACCAGGTCGTACGCCTGTTCGCGCATCTTGTCCAGCGCTTCGGCAGCGTTCTGGGCCGTGATCACCACGTAACCCTTGTCTTGAGAAAGAACACGGTTGAAACTCTTGCCAACCACGGGGTCATCATCGACGACCAGAATTTTACGAAGTGCGCTCATGACATTTCTCCTTGGCTAAACGGCTCGATCGGCAAAGGTGCATCGAGTCCCAACAATAAAACTTACATTCTTGCCCGTGACTGAATCGCGGTGCACTCGGTTCGTTGTTCGCTGCGCAACGCCCATCTCTTATGCGTCATGGCGTCGTTTGCGACTTTGATGACATCATCCGGCCCAACTGGTTTGGCGAGATAGTCATAGGCACCCAGCGCTACTGCCTTCTTGGCGGTGTCAATTGCCGGATACCCGGTAATGATGACTACCTCGCTCTCGGGCCACTGGTCCTTGATAGACTTGAGAACATTCATGCCATCCATTTCAGGCATATGCAGATCAAGCAATACAACGTCGAAGGGTTGTTGCCGCATCATTCGAATTGCACCCTTTCCATCCGCAACCACTTCAACCTTGCAGTGTTCTGCCGACAGAGCCCTGACATAGCTAAGACGAACAATTTCCTCATCCTCTATCACCAGAATCCTGGCTTTTGCATTCATTTTGCTTGCCCCTCAAATTTAACAATTTACGCTTTTTAGATAAGCAATCACCGTGCCAAGTGCTTGCGCAAATTACAACCAGCATAAATATCAGATAGTTAATCCAATTTGTGGGAACATATCGGCGCCACATGGGAATCTCCGCAGTCAGCCAAGTACAAATTTTAGATACATTTGTTGCGCCCGGATGTGGTCCATGATGAGCTTTTCAGATTGTGTCTATTCACCTTGGAGCTATTTGAAAAATGCGTTCAATTAACCTCAAGGTCAAAGTCAGCCTTTCCCTGTTCGGTATTCTTTCAGTGGTGGCGCTTTTGGCGACATTCGTTTTCGTCGAGCACCGCGAAGAAGAACTGCAGGACGAGATCGCCAGGCATACCGCACAACTTTCCGACGTGATTGTTGCGAGTACCCGTTATGCGATGCTTGTAGACCAGCCAGATATCGCCGGGAAAATCATTCAGGACATAGGCAAACAACAAGGAATCGAGCGACTCAGGGTGATCGACAAGTACGGCACCATCGTTCATTCGAAAAAGATATCGGACATCGGGGAATGGGTTGATCAAAAGGAAGAGCCGTGCATTCAATGCCATCAAGGCGGTACCCCCCTGCAGAATGTACCCATCGACAAGCGCTGGAAAGTAATTGAAGAGCCGGGGGGGGGAAGATTTCTGAGCACGATGCAGGCGATACGCAATGAGCCTTCCTGTTCGTCTGCGTCCTGCCACGAACATTCCCCGGACCAGTTGGTGCTTGGCGTTGTCGATATTGCCTATTCCCTCGAAGAAATGGACAAGTCAAAGCAGGAGCATGCCACTTACGTCATCGGCATGTCGCTCGGGTTCATTCTCATATTCGCCATTGGCATCGGGATTCTGCTAAAACGAGTCATCTATGTTCCACTGAAAGACCTGGAAACCGGCGCATCACGGATTGCCTCCGGAAACCTCGATTTTGCAATTCCGGTCCGCAGTCAGGATGAGTTTGGCTACGTCGCGAAGTCTTTCAACGACATGACTGCAGCACTAAGCGAATCAAAACTGGAGATGCTGGAATTGGTGCAAACCCTTGAATCCAGAGTCGAAGAAAGAACGAAGGAATTACTTGTGGCACGGGCCGAGGTTGCCCAGGGCGAGAAGCTCGCTTCCATCGGCGTGTTAGCGTCCGGGATTGCGCATGAATTGAATAATCCCTTAACCGGCGTGCTGACTTTTGCTTCACTGATGCGCAAGAAAGCGGCGGAGGGCAGCGAAGACGCGGAGGATTTGGACCTGATTATCAGTGAAACCAAACGCTGTGCCGGCATTATCAGGCGATTGCTTGACTTTGCGCGGGAGAAGATCCCCAGCAAGGGGTTTGTCGACCTCAATCAGGTGATCGATGACACCGTGCGCCTTGTCCTGGGGCCTGCATCCTTGCAACAGATCGCGATCACGGTCGATCTTGATCCGGCATTGCCTCGGGCATGGGGCGATGCAGATCTGCTCAAGCAGGTCATCATGAATCTGCTTGTCAATGCCGAACAAGCCATCGAGGGCAAGGGGAGCATTGTTGTGACAAGCCGCCCCCTCCTCGCCGCAGTTGCCGCGGAACCCACTGCCACCCCGGTTCCGATGGTGGAGATAACAGTCACGGACACCGGTTCTGGTATTCCGAAGGAGAACCTGGAGCGGATATTTGATCCCTTCTTTACTTCCAAAGAGGTCGGCAAGGGAACCGGACTGGGCTTGTCTGTCAGTTATGGCATCATCAAATCCCATGGGGGAAAGATCAGTGTTGAAAGTGTTGCCGGTGCAGGAACGACATTTCGCATCTTGCTGCCATTAACATCCTCATTTTCCGAGACCGAACGCAATCAAGGTGAAGCGAGACAATGAATGCCAAAGTACTGATAGTCGACGATGAGGAAATTGTCATTCGCAGTTGCCAGCGCATACTCAGCGGCAGCGGATATGTCATTGATACCGCACCGGATGGCTGGGAAGCACTCAGAAAAGCCGACGAAACCGGGTACGACATTATCATCCTCGACATCATGATGCCGAACCTCGATGGCCTTGAGGTATTACAGCAGGTGAAAGAGCGGCATCCCGACGTTGATGTGATCATGATGACCGGTTTGTCACAGGTACAGACGGCCGTCAAGGCCATGAAACTCGGTGCGTTTGACTATATTTCCAAGCCCTTCGACCCTGATGAGTTGAAGCTTGTGGTGGATCGCGCGCTGGAGCGGCGCCACCTCCTGCAAGAGAACCGGAATCTCAAGAGCGAGATCTGTTCCAAGTATCGTTTCGAAAACATCATCGGCGCCTGCCAGCCCATGCAAGCCGTCTTCGGCCTGATCGCGAAGTGCGCGCCGACGAGTACCACGGTTCTGATCACCGGCGAGAGTGGTACCGGCAAGGAAATGATCGCCCGCGCCATCCACTACAACAGCTTGCGCAAGGACCAGCCTTTTGTCACGGTCGATTGCAATACGCTCAGCGAGAACCTCCTGGAAAGTGAACTGTTCGGCCACGTCAAGGGTTCATTCACCGGCGCGGTCGCCAACAAGCGGGGCATGTTCGAAGTTGCCAACAACGGCACGCTCTTCCTCGATGAATTCGGGAATATTCCCCTGTCCACCCAGGCGAAATTGCTCCGTGTCATCCAGGAACGCGAATTCAGGGCGGTGGGCAATACCAGCATCCAGAAAACCAACGTCAGACTCATTTTTGCCACCAACAAGGACCTCAATGCGCTGGTTGCCGAGGGCGCCTTCCGGGAGGACCTGTATTACCGCATCAACGTTTTTCCTATCCACGCCCCACCCCTGCGGGAACGCCGCGATGACATTCCTGCCTTGGCCTTCCACTTTCTAAAAACGTTCAGTAATGAACTTGAAAAGCCGGTGTCCGAAATCTCGGAAGCTGCCATGAGCCTGCTGATGAACCATGACTGGCCGGGCAATGTGCGGGAACTCGAAAACGCGATGCATCGGGCGGTGATTCTCGCCTCTGACAAACGGATTCGCCACGCTCACCTGGTCAATATCGCCAACAACTCACCGCGAACGGACCTTCAGGTGCCAAGGACCAGCGAAGACCTCAAGAGAATGAAGAAAATTGTCAGGGAAAAGTCGGTGGAAGAAGTCGAAAAACTGTTCATTCAGGAAACGCTGAAAAGAAACTCTTCGAACGTCACACGGAGCGCCGAAGAAACCGGCATGCAGCGTACCAACTTCCAGGCGCTAATGAAGAAGTACAACATCCGGGTCCGTGATACCGAGTTCGATTCCGACGCGTCCGAACCCGATTGATTCGATGCGGGCGGAATGCAGCTACGATCCAGCTCCGTGCCGTGAACTGACAAGGGGGTTAGCTTTCGCTAACCCCCTTGGTAAAACTGGCGCGCCCGGAGAGATTCGAACTCCCTACCCCTTGGTTCGTAGCTACCCGGTCGGACACTTAACCGAAGTTAATGCAGGCTAATCAATCCTTATAAGTCAGCATGTTATTGACCCGTCCAGGTTAATGGGCTAACCTGAAATTTAACGGGTTTTAACGTTAAAAGTTAGCCCGGTGTTAGCCCACCAAACCAAGGGGTTGAAAAATGGCGAACAGGATCAGGTTCAAAAAGGAAGTGTTGGAGGCATTGCCGGCCCCTGAGAAAGGGCGCTCAACATACTACGACGACCAGGTTCAAAAACTGGCCGCGCGGATTACATCGGCGGGAACAAAAACGTTCTACGTCATAACGCGGGATGGCGATTCAGTGGCATGGCTCAAGCTGGGCACGTTCCCCGACATGACGGTAGAAATCGCACGCAAGGAAGCGCAGAAGCACCTGGGCGACTTTGCCAAAGGTGCCAGCCCGGTGAAGGCCAAGCGCATCGAGAAGCAGCGTTTAACGCTAGGGCAAGCGTTCGGCAACTACCAAACGCTGTATGCAGTGCCGCGCGGCATCAAGACAGCCGACGACACACGGATGATATGGCAGCGCTGCATCGGCACCTTGCCGGACGAACCGGCGAAGAAGCACGGACGTAAGCGCGAGAAGCACCCGGCAGGCGTGGACTGGTCGAATCGCAAGATTGACGAAATCAGCGGCGCTGAGGTGCGCACCCTGCACGCCGAAATCGGGACTAGCACCCCGATATTGGCAAACCGTGTTGTCGAGATCATCGGCACTATCTACGCCCGCGCTTCAGAGTGGGGCTATGCGGGCGTCAACCCTGCGAAAGACATTCGCCCATTCAAGGAAGTGAAGCGCGACCGATTCATTCAGGCCGATGAACTGCCCGCGTTTTTCAAGGCGCTGGCTGATGACACGTCGGAAGACTTTAAGCACTTCGTGCTGCTGTGCCTGCTAACCGGGGCGCGGCGCGTCAACGTGCTGTCGGCGCAATGGCAGGAAATCAATCTAGCGTCGGCAATCTGGCGGATACCGGACAGCAAGAACGGCGATCCTGTTGTTGTTGCGTTGGTGCCTGAGGCTGTCGAAATACTCAAGGCACGCGACCCGGACGGCGAAAAGAAAACCGGCTTCGTTTTTCCTGCCGATTCGAAAACGGGTTATCTGTCGCCACCCGCCAAACGCTGGCAGGCGCTACTCAAGCGGGCAGGCATGGCCGACTTCAGGATTCACGATCTACGGCGCAGCCTGGGCTCATGGCAGGCCATTAGCGGGGCTTCGCTGGCGATTATCGGCAAGAGCTTGGGCCACAAGTCAGCAGACGCGACATTGATTTATGCGCGACTCAGCATGGATCCGGTTCGCGCATCCGTGAACACGGCGACCAACGCCATGCTTACGGCGGCAGGCGTCAAGAAAACGGCCGAGGTGAAGCGGGTAAAAGGCGCATAACCCGCCAACCATGCCGACAGCCCGCCTGGTGCGGGCTTTTTTTTTCGTTTGATTTTCAGCCCGTTAAGAAATAGTCGCATTTTTCCCTAAACCTGCAACCAAGGAGAACCTACCGTACGCCCACACCGACGAAACTTGTCGGGATTTTATGGAGTGCATACGATGTCCAACGAAACCGCAACATCCGCCGTCGCCGGAATTCTCCGTCCGCGAAATACTGACCTCGTCGACGAAATCGAAGCTGCCGAGATTCTCGACGTTGTAGTTGGCACGCTGCAAGTCTGGCGGTCGACCGGGCGCTATGGAATCCCGTTTATCAAAGTCGGACGGAAGGTCCGATACAGCCGCACGGCGCTGAATGCCTGGCTGGAAAGTCGTACTCGCAGCAGCGGGGCTACGGCATGAAAACACGCTTCCACCGCAAGCCGACCCGACAGCAGATCAAGTGTTATCTCGATCTGCTTTTTGGGCCGCCAAAAGGAAAAGCCGCGCCCGGGCAGGGTAACGCGGCTTTAGAGAAAATAAACTACAGCGCGAAGTATAACCCCGCGTCTGGATTTCTGGCCACAAGGGGGTGTTCCTGATGGCCCGCGGAACCTCACCCCGCCGCCGTCAAGGTGCCTTTGCCCAGATGAACCGGGAGCCGCAGCAAATGCTGCGCGGTATGCCAATCGAAACAACCAAGGTCGGCAAGAATCGTGTGCTTGTTAAGTTGCCGAAAAAAAAGGCGGGGCGGCAATGAGCGCCACCAACCACATATCGGTCAAGCCCGCCGTCGACGGTGGTGTCGAGTTTTTCGATGGCGCCGACTTTCTTGGTGGCCTCGTCAAGGTCGAGTTACCAAAGCGCGCAAAACCTGCGACACCGGCCGCCGCGCCATTGCCGACGGATGTCGACACATGGCCGGAGCTCGCGATCCCCGGCCGCGATGCGCCGCCGGCCCTGACACCTGACCTGCTCCCGACCTGGCTGGGCGAGATGGCGGCGGCTGTGTCATTTTCTACTGAGACGCCGACGGATATGGCGGTGCTCTTTTGTCTCGGTATCGTGGCGCTGTGCGTGCAAGGCCGCTATGTGGTCGCGCCCAAGGGTGATGACTACGAAGAAACTTTGTCGCTTTTTATCATCGTGGCGATGCTGTCGGGCAGCCGTAAATCCGGCGTGGTCAATCTGCTCAAGCGCGTGCTTGATGAATGGATGAAAAACGAGCGGCTGGCGATGCTGCGTGACGTGGTTGAACGCAATCATGAGATTAAGGCGCTGGACGATCTGATCGAACGCAAGCGCCGCGATCTGGCGAGGCTGGATGATCTTGCTGAGCGCAAGCGCGCGCTGGCGGAAATCACCGATCTTGAAAGCGGCAGGCCAGATGAACTGCACTACCCCGAGCTTTACGCTACCGATGCGACACCGGAGTCACTGCCTCAGAAATTGGCCGATCAAGGCGAGCGCTTCGGCGTGCTCTCTGCCGAGGGGGTCATCTTGTCGATTCTCGCCGGTCTCTACAGTGGCAAAGGACGCGCGAACAACGACTTGATACTAGGCGGTCATGCCGGCGATTCGGCGATCATACATCGCGCCGGCCGCAAGCCCATCGCGATCCGGCGCGCGGCAATCTGCATGGTGCTAGCGATCCAGCCTGGCATTCTGTGTGAGGCGGCCGAGAACCCGCAGTTCCGTCATAGCGGCCTGCTGGCGCGCTTTCTGCCGGCGATGCCAGCTGGCAACATCGGCAAGCGCGACGTGCGGCGATCATCGGCCATTGATCCTGGCGTAAAGGCGCGTTACGAGGCAGGCATCCTGGGGCTGCTGAAAGGCCGGCCGAACTATGCCGTGGATCCGCAACGAATTGAATTCACCGGCCCGGCGCGTGAGGCGTGGTTCGACTTTGCCGAGGAGATCGAGCGTGAACAGGGCGACGGCCGCCGCTTCGAATCGGTGCGCGACTGGACGGGGAAGCTGCCGGGGCAAGTGGCGCGCATCGCTGCGCTGATCGAGCTGGCGGGCGGCGGGCGGGCGGAGGATGGCGTCAGCCTGCAATCGGTCGAGCGTGCCGTAGAGATCGGCCGGCGGCTGATAGGGCACGCCATGGCCATGTTCGGGATGATCGGTGCCAACGAGAAGGACGCCGACGCCCTGGCAGTCCTGCGCTGGGTCAAGGCCAACGACCTGAGGGAATTCGACCGCACCGACCTTTACCGCGCCCACGAAGCGCGGTTCGGTGGCAACACCGAGCGCGCGACCGTGGCGATCAAACGCCTCGTCGAGTGGGGCGTTCTACGGCACTACCGCATCAGGCCAGCAAAGGAAAGTAAGGGCGGTCGGCCACGTGACCTGCTGCTCGTCAATCCGCAGGTTTTTGCTGCATAGGGGGTTAATGCAATGAAGCTATTTTAAGACTATTTATTTATATATCAACCACCTATGAGCGTTAGCAAGCACCCAGCCGGAATAACCACATTAACCCCAATAACCCAAAGCGGAACGGGGGTTCATGTGGTTAATACGGTTAATCCGACAAAGAGCGTAATTAGAAAGGACTGAGACATGAGCAAGAAAACTGAAAAGACCGTCACCAATGCCGACCTACCGGCCCTGCGCACCAACCTGATCGGCTATGCGGCCAGTGAGCCCCCAGCCGGCAGTAAAGGTACTCCCGGGCCGGGGGCCTCAGGGGTAATTCGCACCGCGACCGCGCTCTAGTCATAGATTTAACCTAAGGGGGGCATAGCATGCTATTGCAAGAGACTATTGCAGAACATCTGGACATGGATCAATCCTCGGTTTCGCGGCTGTGCGCCGAACTCGAGATTGATTGGCGGAATTCGACCATCGACCAGCTGCGGATCGCCTACATCCGGCGCTTGCGCGAACAGGCAGCGGGCCGTGCTGCATCTGGCGACCTCGACCTGGCAGGTGAACGTGCGCGGCTTGCGAAAGAGCAGGCTGACCGCGTTTCGATGCAGAACGCCGTCACGCGAGGCGAGCTTGCGCCGGTGATCTTGATCGAGGAGGTGTTAACCAAGGCCGCGTCGAAGGTGGCTGGCATATTTGATGCCATCCCTGGCGTAATCCGCCGCCGGCTGCCGGCGCTGCCAGAGGAAGCCTTGCGCCTGATCGCCGATGAGATCGCCAAGGCCCGAAACACCGTGGCGAAAATGTCGCTGGCTGACCTGTCGGATGCCGACTTGCCCGACGATGCCGCCGTCCTGCCAGCGCCGACTTTTGAGGGGGATGCCGCCGATGCCGCCGATGTCTCAAATTGCTGACGCCTTCGTAATTGCCGAGCGAATCGCGGCCGGCAATCCGCCCGATTCAGACGCCGTGGCCTGGCTTGTATCCGGCTTACGCCGGTGGGCGCGCGGCGAGCCACTGGAGGCCGCGCTGGGCTTGAATCATGCCGGCCGGATGCGCCGCCGCAATATCGAATTGCGGGCCGCGGCTGAGGTTCTGCGAGCTGGGCGCGATGTCTCCGATTGGGATTTAGCCGGCGAGCTGGCGGCACGTTTGCGGAGGTTCAGCAGCGGCAAGCTGCCACGGTACTACCGCACTGGCGACGTCAGCACTTTCGATGCTGTTGAGCGCCACCTGTTGGCCGCCGCGCTGACCGGCGCACCGACCACCAACAGCAAGAAGAACCTATATCGCATCATCGAACGCGACCCCGGACAAGAAACGGTTTCGCTTGTCCATGCGAACAGTCGATGATGGCATCACCCCAATCTCATTAAGGAAAAAAAACATGACCCCCAGCGATTTCATTCAGGCCCACAAAGACGCCATCCTGATTCGTGCCGGCGCCCTTGCCCCAAACGCTCCCGAAGCCCACCCCAACGCCGCCGATTTCCGCGACAAGGCTCTGCTGCCTGATCTAGGGCGATTCTGTTCCGACGTGGCTGATTCGCGCCGGCCCACCGGCACTATGGCGAGGGTGCAAGGATCGGGCTTCGGCACCGCAGATTTTGGTAACGCACTCGCCGCCGCCGTGCGTGTTGTGACCCAGAACCGAATGGCCGATCACATGCGTCACGAAACCTTCTGTAAAACGCTGCCGGTTAAAGACTACGTATTGCAGCAGTTCCCGATGCTCGCTGTCGGCACTGACCTCGAGTTCATGCCCGAAGGTTCGGAGGCGCCGGCCGCGATGTTGAGCGATGAGGCCGGCGCGCTTGCGGGGTTGAAGCGCTTCGGCCGTGACATCCTGGTGTCGCGCGAGGTTTTGCTGGCTGATGACATCGGGCTAATCATGCGCACCTTTGAAAACTTCGGAACGGCAGCTGCACGGGTTGAGGCAAAGTTGGCGTTCGAATTGATCGAGTCAAACGCGGTCTTATCTGACGGCGAAACCATGTTCGATGTTGGACACGGGAACGTCCTGGCCTCCGCCCTGAGTGAGTCCGCGCTTGGCGCTTCGATGGGAATGCTGCGGGCCATGCGTGACCCCTTCGGCGAGACGCAAGATCATGACCCCGCTGTCATGGTTGTTGAGGGCTCGCTTGAATTGCTCGCCCGGCGCCTGGTGCGCGAAGCCGGGCTTGCCCTCGAAGTCGTGGCGTCGGCGCGGCTGCCCACCGGGCGCTGGTATCTACTGCCTGACCCCGACTTCGCCCCGGTCATAGGGTTGTTGCGTATGACTGGATCGAAGTCTCCTGTTTCAATTGATCCCAAGCGCGACATGCTGGCGCGCGATGGCGTGATGTTTAGTGTTCGCACAAATGCTGCTGTTGTTCCCCTGGGCCGCACCGCCATCAAGGGAGGTGTTTAATGTTCGGCCGTGACTCTAGCGATCTTGCCGGCCTGGCCCGTGCTTACGCTGGCGCCGTGAAAGCCCTCAAAAGTTCAGAGGCCGTGCTTAATCGGGCGCTAGATGCGCTGGTTGCCGCGCGCGAAGCCGAGTGCCCCGGCGATATCACCCGCACCCGCCAAGCGGCAATCGAGGCGGACAAGGTGGCAAGTATCGCCTGGGATGCCGCAGAGGTGGCCCGGCGCGCTTTTTGGCGCCAACGGGCTACTGAGCACGAAGCGCGCGTTGCGGCCGATTGCGTGCCGCTTCTGGTCCAGCTTGCCGCTTATCAGCGATTTGCCGGTCTACCTGCGATACCACCCGAGCACCTGCTACGACATCACCTAACCACCCCACAAGCCCACACCGAGCCGGAAGGCGATGTCCGTATCGAGCCGCTGCCCGCTGACGCTCTCGATCGGGCCGATGATGAGCTGTTCGGCCGGTGGAGTCCGCAGAAAATGACACGTAAAACCTGATCTAAATCTACAGCGCTACGGGCGCTGGAATGCCGCGGCGCAAGAGAGCCAACCCATAGCTCCGCGGCAGCTGTTCCTCCTGAACGAAAGATGGGCTGGCAGGCAGGCGCTGAAACTCGCCTGGAAAACGCATCCCCCCCGGGTGAAAACCGGGTGCACGGCGTACCCCCCAAAAAAACACGGAGCATTTCAATGAGCCCCCCCATCGAACCGCGGCCGCATGATGACCTGCAACGCGTCATTTACGACACCCACCCCTGGCCGCTGATGGGCGCCGGCGATGTTGCTTTTCACGAGGCTGGGCACGTCGTTATCGGCTTGACCCTTGGCATGCCTTGCCATGACGCGCGCATTACCCCAGAGGGCACGGCCGGCCGGGCTGGCGTGATGAATCCCGTTAATGACAAAAGCATCACCACCACCACCCCCCAGCCGCCGGTAGAGGTTTCAGAAATTTACCAGCAGACCTCGAAGGTTATCTGGCCCGGAATGCCGCCGGCCGCCGCCGCTCTGAATAACGCCACCATGCTGGTGGCAGGCCGCCAAGCCGAGCTGATCCACGCAGGCATTCGGCTGACTGGCACCTTGCATATGCATGATGCCGATCACCAGCAGGCGCGCGCCATCCTGCTCGCCTCCGGGCAGCGTTTGGCGATGTGCTGGGCGCAGAGGATGGCAAGGCACTTGCTCACGTCTGCCTGGCCTGAGGTTGAGGCCATCGCCGCCGAACTGCGATCTACTGGGACCTGGACGAACCCTGTCGCATGGGCCCGCCAGGCAAGCCCCTCAAAACTGCTGCAAGCAAACAACGCAAGTCGACAATTCATTTGACATGGCTGTCCTCCGCGCTCAACACGCCGGCGGCAACCAGCGAATCACGAAGCCTCTCGAACTCGCAGCCGGCAAAGTTACCGATGTCGTATGCGAGATAGGCGCCGGCTTCAGCCAGCGCCTTGATACGATGGCCGTGGCGCGCGTCGAGTGCATCGTCGCTGATCGTCTTGAAAATTTCATGGAGCTGCATCAGCGTTTCGGCGGCGCTGTTGATCGGCATGATTACATCCTCCGGATGACTGCCGAAGGTGGCATTGCAGGCGTCGATAAAAGTCGGCGCTGGCGGGGCGGCGGTTTTATTGATGGAGCGACGATTAGTCATGCTGCACCCCCTTCCTTATCGCAGTGATATTTCAGCGCGGATCGGCAGGTCAGCAATATCAGCGACAGGCCGTTGCTGCTGCCGGTGATAGGCAGAATGTCTCCGGAATCTTCGGCGTTCTCCATCGCAGCGGCAACGAATGCAAGGACGTTGTTGACGAGGTTGATAGTGTCGGATGCCCCACCTGCCCCGGTAACAATCAGCGGATTTATGATTGATGGATTGATGGGTTTAGCCATGGCACACCTCATCGCCAAAGGCCGGCGCTGGCGCCACGGCGGTTTGGCTGGCTACTAGATGCCGCGGATTGATGCAGGCCGGATTGCCGCAAAGGTGGCGCACCGGCTCGCCGGGCTTGGTCGGCGCGATGAAAAGCGAGCGAGCAACGCGATGCGCCGGCAGGGTGATGTATTGCCCCTGGTGGAACAGTGAGACACGGGCAAAGCCGTGACGATCACGGCGCAGGGGCGGTTCGATACAACAGTCGGGGAATAGCGCCAGGATCGCGGCGCGAGCGGATTGCAACATGGTCATGCTCCTTGATAGCGGTTTGTCATTTCCGCCTGCCCGTCGCCAAACGGGTGGGCGGAACCGTGCAGGTTGGCGAACCGGTATCAAGGACCCGGCAGACCAGGAGGTCTCCCGCGCGGCCCGCCCATAAGGGCTTACCATGCTGCGGACGTAAAAAAACCGCTTGTGGGCGGTCGTC
The DNA here is from genome assembly GCA_030682175.1 of Rhodocyclaceae bacterium. Lineage (GTDB taxonomy): Bacteria > Pseudomonadota > Gammaproteobacteria > Burkholderiales > Rhodocyclaceae > Sulfuricystis. The sequence continues at coordinate 4,603 of JAUXOM010000149.1, read as the reverse complement.
CGCCTTGATAGTTCCGGGTCGCCAAACCCGACTGCTTTTTTCTCAGCAGCGGAAGAAGTATCCGCCGACTGGCGGATACGTGTCAAGTGAATATTCACGATCAACCCCCGCTTTTCTGTGCAAGAGGGACCTTGCGCACTTCGCCCGCCTTCGCGCTGGGCTTTTTGTTGGGCTAACAACCTTATTCAAATGTTAGCCTAGTGTTAGCCCGGTACAAATTGAAAGGGGCCAGCCTAAGCTAACCCCTTGATTTTTCTGGCGCGCCCGGAGAGATTCGAACTCCCTACCCCTTGGTTCGTAGCCAAGTACTCTATCCAGATGAGCTACGGGCGCAGTAAATTGAGGCGCGCACTATAGCCGAAACGTCCTGCTTCGTAAAGGCCGTCGGTAGAATTTGTGGGATTTGTGCCTTGCGCCGGGCGCAGCTTGGTTGCGCATGGCAAACATAGGCGGTTTCTCCCTTCACTTTCCCTCTTGAACTATTCGTCCCGCAGAGCAATCTTAGGGGCCCCATGTCTGGCGCCCCCGTTTCGGGTCAGGGGATGTTTGCGGTTCGCCTTCCGCGGCGGCCATGGATGCTCCTCCGCCGGCCATGCAACAGGAAACTCATCATGAAGCAGACTTACGACGAATCATCCTTCCGCGTCCTCAAGGGACTGGAACCCGTGCGTGAACGGCCCGGGATGTACACCCGCACCGACTCGCCGGCCCACATCATCCAGGAGGTCATCGACAACGCCGCCGACGAGGCGCTGGCCGGCTTTGCCCGGCACATTCATGTGACGGTGGAGAGGAACGGCGCGATCACGGTGGCGGACGATGGGCGCGGCATCCCGGTCGGCTTGCACCCGGAAGAAAAGATTCCCGTCGTCGTGCTCGCCTTCATGCGCCTGCACGCCGGCGGCAAGTTCGACAAGCAGTCCGGCAACGGCGCCTATGCGTTTTCCGGCGGCCTGCATGGCGTCGGCGTCGCAGTGACCAATGCGCTGTCGCTCAGCGTCGACGTGGAAGTGCGACGCGAAGGCAAGATCCATGCGGTCACTTTTTCCGCGGGTGGGGAAAAGGTGACGGCGCTGGAAACCCGCGGCACTTGCGGCCGCCAGACCGGAACAAAAGTCCGGGTGGTTCCCGACCCGAAATATTTCTATGCGCCCAGGGTGCCGCAGGCGGAACTCGAACACCTGCTGCGTTCCAAGGCCGTGCTGCTGCCCGGCGTCAAGGTGACGCTCGATGTCGAACAGACCGACGGCAGCGTCGTATCAAAAACCTGGCGCTACCCGGAAGGCCTGGGCGGCTATCTCCGCGAACTCGTCGGCGAGGACAGCGACGAAGCGACTGCGGCGGCGCCCATCTATTCTGCCGAAAATTACGCCGGCGGCGAGCACGAAAGCTTTGCCGAGGGCGAAGGCGCGGCCTGGGCGCTGGGCTGGTGGGCAGATGGCGCGTCGAACATTCCCCATGAGTCGTATGTCAACCTGATTCCGACCGTCGCCGGCGGCACCCACGAAGCGGGCTTGCGCGCCGGGGTTTTCGAGGCACTGAAGACCTTCATCGAACACCATGCGCTGCTGCCCAGGGGCGTGAAGCTGCAGCAGGAAGATGCCTGCGCGCGCATGGGCTATGTGCTCTCGGCGCGCATCCTCGATCCGCAGTTCCAGGGCCAGGTCAAGGAGAAGCTCAATTCGCGCGAGGCGGTGAAACTGGTCGCCGGCATGGTGCGCGATCCCTTCGAAATCTGGCTCAACCAGCATGTGGACGCAGGAAAGGCAATTGCCGAACTGGCGATCCGGCAGGCGCTGTCGCGCCAGAAGAATGCCCAGAAGGTGGAAAAGAAAAAGCAGTCGGGGGTGGCGGTGCTGCCGGGCAAGCTATCGGACTGCGAATCGACGAGCATTGCCGAAAACGAGTTGTTCCTCGTCGAGGGCGATTCGGCCGGCGGTTCGGCGAAGATGGCGCGCAACCGCGAGACGCAGGCGATTCTGCCCCTGCGCGGCAAGGTGCAGAACTCGTGGGAAATCGAGGTCAATCGCCTGTTCGCCAACAACGAAATTCACGACATTGCCGTGGCCCTGGGAGTGGACCCTCATGGGTCCATGGGAGCGGCTCCTCACGGATCCACGGGCATCGACCCGCACAACGCCACCGACAATCCCGACCTCGCCAACCTGCGCTATGGCAAGGTCGTCATCATGGCGGACGCCGACGTCGATGGCGCGCACATCCAGACGCTGCTGCTCACCCTCTTCTACCGCCACTTCCCGGCGCTGATCGCGCGCGGCCACGTGTTCATCGCCCAGCCACCGCTCTACCGCATCGACGTGCCGGCGCAGGGCAAGAAGCGACCGGCAAAACGGCTGTATGCGCTGGACGAAGGAGAACTCGCGGCCATCAAGGACCGGCTGGCCAAGGAAGGTTTCGCGCCCGACAAGATCGAGGTCGGCCGCTTCAAGGGGCTCGGCGAGATGAACCCCGAACAGTTGCGCGAAACCGCCATGGACCCGGCGACGCGCCGCGTGGTGCCGGTCGCCGAGCGACCGGAAGCGCAGGCGGAAACCCTGCAACTCTTCAACCTGCTGATGGGCAAGGGCGAAGCCTCCGCGCGGCGCGCCTGGATGGAAGCCCGCGGCCATCTGGTGGAGGCTGACCTGTGAAGGGGACCCGCCCCCCTTTGTTCGGCTGCGCCGAATCCCTCGCTGCGCTCAGGACCGCCACTTCGTGGCGTCCTGCGGCCTACGGCCTGGTGCCCCCCTCGCGGGGGGTTCCAGACTGCTCGCTGCGCTCGTCTGTCAGGGGGCGCTGTTGTTTCTGCTTCGGTGCGGGTTGCGCCTCCGACGCGTGCCGCGTTTGCTTGGGGCGGCCCGGCGAAAACGCTGCGCTGTCGTTAAAACCCCTGCATCAGCAGGTCGATGGCCGCGACGATTTCATCGCGTCGCGTACCCATACTGGTCAGGGGCGCGCGCAACATCCTGGCGGGAACCGCTGCCATGAATTGCGTGGCCATGACGAGCGTCTCGTCCCCGATATCGAAGCATGGGTTGAGCGTGCGGGCCGGTTGCGGTGCAAGCGACCGCGGCAACAAGGGCACGACCACCCGGGTGTTGAGATGGCCGAGCAGGTCGGCCTGAATATCGAGCAGGCAGCCCGGCCCGTCGGGGTTTTTGTAAACATCGAAGCGCGCCATCAAAAGCTCCGGTATTTCGCCAGGGGCAAGCCGTGCTGCTCGACAAAAGCGTTCGAACTTTCCAGCGCTGCGCGGTTTTCCTCCAGCCACAGACTTGCCCGTCGCTCGGCAATCGCCTGTGCCAGCCCGTGTTCCGCCGCCCGCGAGATATTCACCTCGAGCGCCCGCGCTTCAGCCAGCAGTTGCGTGCTGAGAGAAACGTTGGTGGCGCGGCGCGCACCTTCGGTAGATTGTTGTGAATTCGCCATTACCTTCTCCTGATTGACACTTTGATGAACTTCATCATACACACACAGAATGCGCAAAACAATGCGCATTTATTCGCATGAGCCGCGAAACTCCAGACCTGTTCGACGACATCCCGGATGTCCCGCCTCCCCCTGCCGTCCCGGCGCCGCTCGCGGCCGCTTCGCCCCCGCCTCCGGCGGGTCCCCCTCCGCTGCTCACGGCTTCTTCGCCAACTTTTGACGACGGCACGCTGCCGCTCGATACCTATGCCGAGCGCGCCTATCTCGCCTACGCGATGAGCGTGGTGAAAAGCCGCGCCCTGCCGCAGGTCGAGGACGGCATGAAGCCGGTGCAGCGCCGCATCCTGCACGCGATGAACGAAATGCGCCTGGCCGCCACCGCCAAGCACGTCAAGAGCGCGCGTGTGGTGGGCGACGTGATCGGAAAATTCCACCCGCACGGCGACAGCAGCATCTACGACGCCATGGTGCGCGTGGCGCAGGACTTCTCGCTGCGCTATCCGCTCGTCGACGGCCAGGGCAATTTCGGCTCGCGCGACGGCGACGGCGCGGCAGCGATGCGCTACACCGAATGCCGGCTGACGCCGATTGCCGAACTGCTGCTGACGGAAATCGATCGCGGCACTGTTGCTTTCGTTCCGAATTACGACGGCACGCTGACCGAGCCGTCATTATTGCCTGCCCGTCTGCCGTTTGTGCTGCTGAACGGCGCCTCGGGCATCGCCGTCGGCATGGCGACCGAAATTCCGCCGCACAACCTGCGCGAAGTGGCCGAGGCGGTGAAGTTGCTGATCAGGAAGCCGACCGCTCCGCTCGAAGAAGTGCTGACCGTGCTGCCGGGACCGGACTTCCCCGGTGGCGGCCAGTTGATCGCGCCCGCCGCCGACATTCGCGCCGCCTATGCTGGGGGCCGTGGGTCCTTGCGCATGCGCTGCCGCTGGCGCATCGAGGAACTGGCGCGCGGCCAGTGGCGCGTCATCGTGTATGAACTGCCGCATGGCGTGTCGACCGCGCAGGTGCTGTCGGAAATCGAGGCCGTCACCAATCCGCAGCCACGCACCGGCAAGAAGGACATTTCGCAGGAACAGAAAAACCTCAGGCAGGTGATGCTCGGCGTGCTGGATGCCGTGCGCGACGAGTCGAACGAAAAGGACCCCGTGCGCATCGTGCTGGA
>JAUXOM010000111.1 GCA_030682175.1 Rhodocyclaceae bacterium | reverse complement strand
TCACTTTGGCTGGAGCTCATACCTTGGCGAGCCAATCACGATGTTGAAACCACCGACTGGAGAGCCGTGTGCGGGAGAACCGCACGCACGGTTCGGAGGGAGGGGAGGGCGAGAGCCTTTCTCTACCCCTATCAAAACCGGGTTGATCAGCTTCCTGTCCGAACCGCCACTGTTGCTGTTTTAGGCGTCTTCTGCAGCAGCAGCGCGGCCAGTGCCGGCAGCAGCAGCAGCGCCCCCAGCATATTGACGAGGAACATGAAGGCCAGCAGGATGCCCATGTCGGCCTGGAACTTGAGTGCCGAAAAGGCCCAGGTGCCCACGCCGATGGACATCGTTGCCGCGGTGAATGCGATTGCCGTGCCGCGCTGGCGGAGCGCCTGATAAAAGGCAGTGGACAGTTTGCGGCCGCGCGCCATGGCGTTGGCCATGCGCTCGTAAAGATAGATGCCGTAGTCGACGCCGACGCCGACGCCGAGGGCAATCACCGGCAGCGTCGATACCTTGAGACCAATGCCGAGCAGCGCCATCAGTGCATTGCAGAGCACGGCGACGATGGTCAGCGGCAGGACGATGCAGAGGGTCGCCTGCCAGGAGCGGAATTCGAGGAAGCACAACAGGCTGATCGAACCGAACAGCAGCAGCAGCATGGTGACTTCGGCGGCATCGACCGCCTCGTTGGTTGCCGCCATTACCCCGACGTTGCCCGAGGCAAGTTTGAGTTCGAGGTTGTCGGAGGGATTCGCCGCGATGAACTTCTTGATCTCCTTGACGATGTGCGCGATCGTCGTGCCCTGATGGTCGTGCGTGAAGATCATCACCTGCATCGAATTGCAGTCGGTGTTGAGCAAGCCGGTGCTGGTGTCGATCGGCGTCACCGACTGGGCAAGTATCGATGGATCGCGCGACAGCACGCGCCAGCGCGGATTGCCTTCGTTCCATCCGGCATTGACGACCTTCGCCATGCCGGGCAGTGACAGCACGCCCTGCACGCCGTGCACGTTCTTCATGGTCATTTCAAAGCGGTCGATCAGGCTCATGACGTCGTGATGTGTGCAGGCGCCATCGACGTTGCGCGACTGGGCGATCACCGACAGCACATCGACGCCGATCGAGAACGAATCAACGATCGCGGCGGTATCGCGGTTATAGCGCGAGTTGTCGTGCAGTTCCGGAATTCCCTTGCCCAGGTCGCCGGTGCGCAGGTCGCGCGCCATCCAGGTGGCCGCCGCCAGCAGCAGCGCTGCCAGCAACAGTACCCGTACCGCCAGGCGCGGCTCGGCAAAGCCCTTGAGCGACATCCACAAGCGGTCACCCCCGCGCTTCTTGCCACTCGCGCGCTTGATCTCCGCCGGGCTCAGGCTCATCCACGAGAGCAGGATCGTCAGCAGCATCTTGTTGGTGACGATCATCAGCGCCACGCCGAGGCTGGCGGTAATCGCCAGTTCGCGCACGATGTCGATCTGGATGTAGAGGATGACGATGAAGCCGAGCGCATTGGCGAGCAGGGCCATCGCGCCCGGCATGAACAGCTTGAGGAACGAATTGTGCGCGGCGGCCAGTCCGTCGACGCCATTTAGCACCTCGATCTGCCATGCGTTTGTCATTTGCACGGCATGACTGACGCCGATCGAGAAGATCAGGAAGGGCACCAGGATCGACAGGGGATCGATGCCGAAGCCGAGCAGCGGCAGCAGGCCGAGCAACCAGATCACCGGGATCATCGCGCAGAGCAGCGCAACCGCGGAGAGCTTGGCCGAACCGGAATACCAGTAGAGCAGCGCCGCGGTGATGGCGAAGGCGATGACGAAGAATTGCAGGACCTCGCGCGCGCCTTCGGTAATGTCGCCGACCGCCTTGGCAAAGCCGATGATGTGTACCTTGAGTCCGGCTTCCGTCTGATGGGTGGCGCGGATTTTCTCGAGTTGCTCCGCCACCGCGACATAGTCCAGCCTGGCGCCGGTCGTCGGGTCGATCTCCAGCAGTTCGGCGCTGACCAGCGCCCCCTTGAAGTCGTTGGATACCAGACGGCCGACGCGCCCCGACTTGAGTACGTTGGCGCGGACGGTCTCCATGTCCGCAGCGCTGCCGCTGAAATCGGCCGGAATGATGTTGCCGCCGGCAAAGCCGTCCTCGACCACCTCGATGAAACGTGCATTCGGCGTAAACAACGAAGTCACCGTGGCGCGGTCGACCCCGGGGATGAAAAACACCGCGTCGGTCACCGCCTTCAGGGTGCTTAAAAACTCGGGGTTGTAGATGTCTCCTTCCTGCTGGCGCAGGGCGACCAGAATGCGGTTGGCGCCGCCAAAGGTCTTCTGGTAAGCAGTGAAGGTCTGCATGTACTCATGCTTGAGCGGGATCATTTTCTCGAATCCCGCATCGACCCTGAGATGCGTCGCCGACCAGATCAGTCCGAGGGTAATCAGTACAAACAAGGCCAGGAAACTGCGCCGCCAGGAAAACAGCAGGTTTCCGAGGTTGCGCACAACCCGGTTCGCTTTCATTGCCGGCTCCCGGGCGGCAGGGCGATGCGCGTTGGGCTACCCTCACCGAAAACCAGAATTGTCTCCGTGCCGTTTTTTGCCACAGCTTGCTGCAAGGGGCGCTGCACCGAGCTCAGGGCACGACTGGCCTGTGTCGCCACGCGCTTGAAAGTGCGCCCGTCATCCCGGCTGACGAGGACTGTCCCGTTCTGGCCCACCAGCACGACCAGTCCATTATCGTGTGTCAATCCGCCGAATAAGGCGTTCTCGCTGTCCGAAACCGCAGCTTGCCAGCTTGCCCCGCGATCGTCACTGCGGAAGATGTTGCCGCGCATGCCGAAGGCCAGCACACTATCTTGCGCCAGCGGCAGCAGCCCGAAGAACGAGCCGGAGTAGGGCGACACCAGCGGTTCCCATTGCCTGCCGCCGTCGGCTGAGCGCAGCAGCGTGCCGGCCTCGCCGGCCAGCAGCAGCGTACCGTCCGCAAGGCGCGTCAGCGCGTTGAAATGCCGGTCTTCTTCGCTGATCTTGCGCTCGGCCCAGCTTTTGCCGCCATCCATGCTCTCGAAAAATGCCCCATAGGCGCCGATAGCGATGGCCTGCTGCTTGTCGATAAACATGACACGGAGCAATGGCCGCAACTGCTGCGGGTCACGAAAAACCTCCTGCCATGAACTACCGCCGTCCGCGCTGCGCAAGATGGTCGCGTCATGGCCGACCGCCAGGCCGAGCTGCACATCGGCAAAGGCGACACTGGTCAACGTGGCATCCGTGGTCGTCGGCACCAGCCGCCAGAGATCGCCTTCATTGTCGGAAACAAAGATGTAGCCGTGCTCGCCCACCGTGACGAGGCGCTGGCCGGTGCGCTGTGTGTCGAGCAGCAGGGCATTGCCGATATGGGTTTCCGTCGCCGGCATCGGCGGGAGCTTGCGCGCCGAAAAGGCGAAGCTCGCCGCCAGCACGACAAATACCGCGAATAGCAGTCCGATGACCCTGTTCATTCATTCATACCAAATGCAAAACCCATCCACGCGGGAGCAGCGTCCTGCGCGGATGGGGAATGGCGGAATGGCGCGCTTAACGCGTGCCGGCGCCTCGCAGGCCGGCCGGCGTGAAGTCCGCCGCGCTGCGCTTGATCTTCTCGTAGACCTTCGATTCTTCGTTGCGCAGACCCATGGCCAGATAGCGGCCGGATTGCAGGTCGTGATGCACCTCGATCGTGCCGTAAGCCATCGGCACATCGTAGAAGTTGATCGAATGCTGTTCCGACACGCGCCACAGTTCATTGCGGGCATCGTACTTGTCGGTCACCATCACCATCCAGCTATCCTCGTCGATGTAGAAGACGCGTTTCTTGTAGATGTGGCTGGTGCCTTCCTTCAGCGTCGCCTCGACCACCCAGACACGGTGCAGTTCATAGCGGGCGTGTTCCGGATTGATGTGCCCCGGCTTGAGGACGTCCGCAAGTTTCAGCTGGTTGCCGGAAATCTTGTAGGAGTTGTAAGGGACATACAGCTCCTGCTTGCCCACCAGTTTCCAGTTGTAGCGGTCGGTTGCGCCGTTGAACATGTTGAAGTCATCATTGGTGCGCAGGCCGTCGGCGGCGGTGCCCGGGTTGTCATAGGCGACGTTCGGCGCCAGACGCACGCGCCGCTGTCCGGGGTTGTAGGTCCAGGCGGAGCGCGGCACCTTGACCTGGTCGACGGGCTCGTGAATCAGCAGGATCTGGCCGGCGAGACGCGCCGGGGCCGTCACCGTCTGCAGGAAGTGGGCATGTTTGTTCGGCTCGCGGTCCTTTGCCGGCTTTTCGAGGTTGCCATAGACGAAGTCATATTCGTATTCGAAGCGCACCGGCGTGTAGGCGCCCTCGCGGGTCACCGCCGCCTGGCTCCAGTTCATCGCGTAGGTGTCGCCCCGGTAGCGTAGGGTGGCGTTCCAGATCGCTTCAAGGCCATCCTTCGGAATCGGGAACGGCACGCCGCCCGTGGTGCCGGTGACGCCGTTGCCGCCGGGGGACAGTTTGGCTCGCGTCGCGTTGGCGATAGTCTCGTCGAGATTGCCCTTGGGGAAGGTGGCGCTGCGCTGCGTCGGATAGACATTCATCTTCCACGTCGGATACTTCTTGAGCAGCGCCATCTGGCCCGGCGTCAGGCTCGCCTGGTACTTCTCGGCATTGCCCGCATCGATCGTGAACAGCGGCTTGTCAGCCGCATAGGGGTCGGGATAGTGGCCACCGGCCACATAGCCGGCCACCGGTTTGGTGATGCCGCCGGCAAACGCCGGAATGGTGCCGGCCGCATTGGCGGCGACTTCGGCCCCCAACGCGGTCAGCGTCTTGCCGAGGGCGGAAGGATCGGCGGCCAGTACCGACGCCGAGGTGGCGGCGAAGGCCAGCGCGCAGGCGGCGCCCAGCAGGGAAATGGATTTTTTCATCTTACGAATCTCCTGGTTTCTGGTCGAGTGGATCAGAACGAATAGCTGAGGCTGATCGCGAGGAAGTCGCGATCCTTCATCGGGTTGGTGTTGCTGGAGTAGGGCAGACCACCTGCCGGATCAATTCCTGATTCGGTCCGGCCGCCGAAGAAGGCGGTGTAGGCGATGTCAGCCTGCCAGTTCTGCCGGTAGTTGAAGCCGACACCCAGCGTCAGCGCCTTGGCGCCTTCGTTAAAGGTCGGGCCGAAACCATCCACGTCATGCGAGAAGGCGATGCGCGGTGAAACCGTTGTAGCGCCAATCGCATTCGGATAGTCCAGTCGGCCAACAAGGCGATAGCCCCATGAGTTCTTGGTCGCGAAGCAATCGGTAGATGTCGATCCAAATGATGCGGACGTACTTGAGCCAGGCTGGGGCAGGTGACAGCCCGGCGCCGCGAACTTGAGGTTGGACGGCAGATCGAGGTATGTATAACCAATCTCGCCGACCGTCACCAGTTGTTCGGCACCAAAGGTTGGGCCGAACGCTTTGGTGGCGGTGAACTGAAGCTGGTGCATCTTGACACGACGGTAACCGCTAATTTCGTCACCGTAATTATTGAACGTACTTGCTGCGGCAGGGCTTGTTGTCGTCGATAGTTGGCTCTGCAAACCAAGGGCGGCATTGAGCAATTCAGCAGAGGGTAGTTGCAAAGGTTGGTTCTTGCGGAAGGAATACTCACCCTGAAGGGCAACGCCGCCCGGTAGTGCGGTATTGACGCTCACGCCAAAGAGCTTAATGTCTTCGGGATACTCCACAAAGTATGTTCCTGCGCCTCCTCGTGCAGAAGCACTTGCACAAGCAGCATTAGTAGCATTTAGAGCGGACAAGCTGGTTGCGTTTGGTAAGCTGCCAAGAATACCAGCAAGCGCTGTGACTCCTGCGGTTGTGTGAACACCACCAAAGGTGGGAATATCTAGCACCGTACATCCAGTGTTACCTGTTGCAAAAACAGGGATGCCAGCAGCAGTTAAGGCCCCCTGTTGTGGTGCCGTCAGGTTATTTGAAATGGTACCCGCAGATGTTAGTCCGCCCCGATAACCCGAAACATAAGGTGTCCTGCTATGGTAATTGGCGTGGAAGAAACCGAGTTCGGTGTTGTTCAGCTCGGGAAGGAAGTAACGCAGCGCTACTCCGTACTGGCCACCATCACGTGCTTCTCGGTCCCCGGAGCGTGGCGCCCAAAGCGCGGCTGTACTATTGAGAGGAAAGATGCCCAGCGCTTCGTTCGCGTCATTCCTCCGACCAAACCCAGTAAAGGCGCGATCACCACCTTCGCCAACAAAATCGTTCGTGCTGAAAAAGGAACCCACCGGGTCGATCTTGGTTTTCTTCCATTCGGTGGGCAGGGCCACTTCAAGCGAAACGTTGTCGGTGATCTCTTGTGAGGCATAGGCCATCATGGTCGGGATGAAGCCTTCCTTCAGTTCCGAACCCGGGGCGCGCAGGCGGCTGACATTGACAGGATTGAGCACGTTGATGCCGTTCATGATGAAGGTGCTCTCGCCCCAGCTCACCACCTGTTTGCCAAGCCGCAGGTTGAGGTTGCGCCCGCCGAGGTTGAAATTGCCGCGCACGTAGGCGTCGAGAATCTCGGCGTCGTTGCCGAGGACGTCCCTGGCCTTTGAATTGAGGCTGTTCTTGTCGCTGATGGTCGCGTCGTAGAAGTAGCTGGCGCGTACGAAGGCGCCGAAGTTGTGGTACTTGAGTTCGAGGTCGTGGGTGGCCTTGAACAGCGTCGACACGAGGTCGCCGCGGTCGTACATCAGGTTGCCGTCATCCGAGTTCGGGTCGCGTGAGGTGCCGCCGTTGGCGATGCTGACCAGCCCGGAGTCGCGCTTGTCCATGCGCCACAGCGCGCCGGCCGAAACCGTGGTATCGAAACTGCCGGTGACTTCGCCCGACTTGAACTCGAAGGCGAAGGCCGACGGCGCTCCGACCATAAGTGCCAATGCAATCGCGGTGCCGATCGTGCTGTGGCGGAACTGCGGGGCGTGCGAACTCCCTGACTCTTGTCTCATGCAACTCTCCTCCTCGGTGGTAGGCCGGGGGTACCGGCCATTATTGACAGGCTACTTTTTATTTCTTGAATACTACAGCGCTCGATGTTGAATGTTGTATTGCATGCGCAAAAAAAAGTCGCTTGACAGCAGGGTGCTTCTTCATATAATCAAACGTTCGTTTAATGTGCATATTTTAATTGATACCTCTCCGCAGTGAAAGGAGGACCGGTTGAAAAAACTGATCGTAAAGAAGGCCGCCGTGCTTGGGGCGGGTGTGATGGGAGCGCAGATTGCGGCGCATCTCGCCAATGCCAATGTTCCGGTCGTGCTGTTCGATCTCCCAGAAATAAAGCCCCCCCCCGAAAACCTCGCTTCGTTCGGTTCCCCCCCCCAAGGGGGGCAGGAAGTTCTTGGGGCGGCCCGGCGATCTTCCTCGGGCGACAAGAACGGCATTGTCCAGAAGGCCATCGACGGGCTGAAGAAGCTCGAGCCTGCGCCATTGGCCTCGAAGAGCCGCTTGAAATTCATCGATGCGGCTAACTATGACGACCATCTGCCGCTGCTGGCCGAATGCGACCTGGTGATCGAGGCGATCGCCGAGCGCACCGACTGGAAGAACGACCTCTACGCGAAGATCGCGCCGCATCTGAACGCCAACGCCATAGTCGCCTCCAACACCTCGGGCCTGTCGATCAACGGCCTGGCTGAAGCTCTGCCGGTTGAGTTGCGACCGCGCTTTTGCGGCATCCATTTTTTCAACCCGCCGCGTTATATGCATCTGGTTGAGATCATTGCGACCCAGAGCACGGCCCCCGACACGCTGGATGCGCTGGAAACCTGGCTGACCTCGCGTCTCGGCAAGGGCGCCATCCGCGCGCTGGATACGCCGAACTTCGTGGCCAACCGCATCGGCGTGTTCTCGATGCTTGCCGCCATGCACCATACCCAGACTTTCGGTCTCGGTTTCGACGCGGTCGATGCGCTGACCGGCCCGCGCATCGGTCGCCCGAAAAGCGCGACCTATCGCACCGCCGATGTTGTCGGCCTCGATACGCTGGCGCATGTCGTCAAGACCATGCAGGACACCTTGCCGGACGATCCCTGGCATCGTTATTTCACTTCCCCGGCGTGGCTTGCCGCGCTGGTCGCAAAGGGTGCGCTGGGCCAAAAGACCCGTTGCGGCATCTTCAGGAAGCAGGGCAAGGAAATCCAGGTGCTTGACCTGGCAGCACAGGATTACCGCACTTCGGCAGGCGAGGTCGCCGAGGAGGTGGCCGCCATCCTGAAGATCAGGAACCCGGCCGAGAAATTCGCCGCATTGCGTGCTTCCACCCACCCGCAGGGACAGTTTCTCTGGGCGATGTTCCGCGATGTATTCCACTACTGCGCCGTGCAGCTGGAACATGTCGCCGACAACGCGCGCGATGTCGATTTCGCGCTGCGCTGGGGTTTTGGCTGGTCGCAGGGGCCGTTCGAGACCTGGCAACTGGCGGGTTGGGCCGATATCGCCCAAGCCATTGCGGCCGATATTGCCGCCGGCAAGGCGATGAGCGACACGCCGCTGCCGGCCTGGGCGCTGGAGGCCGGCCGGACGGGCGTGCATACGCCGGAAGGCTCGTATTCCGCCAGCAGGAACGCCTATGTGGGGCGTTCAACGCTGCCGGTCTATCAGCGCCAGTTGTTCCCTGAAACGATAGTCGGCGCTGGCAGTACGGCGCCGGAAAAGTCCGGCGAAACGCTGTTCGAGAATGACGGCGTGCGCCTGTGGCGGCTGCCCGCGCTCGATGCCGGCATCGGCATCATCTCCTTCAAGTCGAAGATGCACACCGTCGGCGACGAGGTGCTGGATGGCCTGATTGCCGCTTTGCACCAGGCCGAGACGAGCCTGGACGGCGTGGTGCTCTGGCACGAGGCGCCGTTTGCCGTCGGCGCCAATTTGCAGCAGGTGTCCGATGCCTGTGTGGCCGGTCAGTTCGATCTGCTGGAAAAGACCGTCGAGAAATTCCAGCGCGCCTCGCAAACCATCAAGTATTCACAGCTGCCGGTGGTAACGGCGGTGCAGGGCATGGCGCTGGGCGGCGGCTGCGAATTCCTGATGCATGCCGACAAGCGCGTGATGGCGCTGGAAAGCTACATCGGTCTCGTCGAAGCCGGTGTCGGCCTGATTCCCGCCGGCGGCGGCTGCAAGGAGTTTGCCGTGCGCGCCGCCGAATGGGCCGCCCAATCGGCCACCCCGGGCGAAGTGTTCAACTTCCTGCAGCCGGCGTTCATGACCATCGCGATGGCCAAGGTCGCCAAGAGCGCGCTGGAGGCCATCGATTACGGGTTTGCCAAACCCACCGACACCATCCTCTTCAACGCACACGAGCTGCTGCATGTCGCCATTGGCGAAGCGCGCGCGCTGGCTGATGCCGGCTACGCGCCGCCTTTGATGGCACGCGGCATTCCGGTTGCCGGCAAGACGGGCATCGCGACCTTTGAAATGATGCTGGTCAACATGAAGGAGGGCGGCATGATCTCGGCGCACGACTACAAGGTTGCCAAGTCGGCTGCCATCGCCCTGTGCGGTGGCGAGGTCGAAACCGGCAGCCTGGTCGATGAGGAATGGCTGATCACCATGGAGCGCCGTTACTTCGTCGAGTTGCTGAAGACACCGGAAACCCAGGCCCGGATCAAGCACATGCTCGAAACCGGCAAGCCCTTGAGGAATTGAATCCGCCCGTCATTCCCGCGAAGGCGGGAAGCCATAGTCAGGTTCTGTTGCGACAGGCTTATGGATTCCCGCCTACGCGGGAATGACTTCAATTTTAAATTTTAGAGGTGCCCATGAGACAAATTCAGGAAGCCTATATCGTCGCCGCCACGCGCCTGCCGGTGGCCAAGAAGAACGGCATGTTCAGGAATGTGCGGCCGGACGACATGCTGGCCTACGCCATCAAATCCGTGCTCGTCCAGGTGCCGGGGATCGATCCGGCGCGGATCGGCGACGTGATTGTCGGCTGCGCCATGCCGGAAGCCGAACAGGGCATGAACGTTGCCCGCATCGGCCTGTTGCTGGCCGGCCTGCCGAACACCGTGCCGGGCATGACCATCAACCGCTTCTGCTCCTCGGGTGTCCAGGCGGTGGCCGATGCCGCCAACCAGATCCGCCTCGGGCTGGCCGATGTGATGATCGCCGCCGGCACCGAGTCGATGAGCGTGATGCCGCAGATGATGGGCAACAAGATGGCGATGAATCCGGCCTTCTTCGCCAAGGAGGAGAACATCGCAATTGCCTACGGCATGGGGCTGACGGCAGAGAAGGTGGCCAACCAGTGGCAGATCTGCCGCGAGGCGCAGGACGCCTTTGCCGTCGAGTCGCACCGCCGGGCCTGCGCGGCCATCGCGGCCGGCCACTTCAAGGCCGAAACGACACCCTATCCGATCCATGAAAGCCTGCCGGATTTGCTGACCGGTGAAATCCGCGTCAATAGCCGGACGGCCGAGAATGACGAAGGCCCGCGCCCGGATTCCAGCCTGGAAAAACTCGCCAAGCTGCGGCCGGTGTTCCATGCCCGCGGCTCGGTGACGGCCGGCAATTCTTCGCAGATGTCCGACGGGGCCGGTGCGGTCATGCTGGTTTCGGAAAAGGTGTTGAAGGAACACAACCTGACACCGCTTGCGCGTTTTGCCGGTTATGCCGTCGGCGGCGTGGCGCCAGAGATCATGGGCATCGGCCCGGTGGCGGCGATTCCCCGCGTGCTCGAACAGGTCGGCATCAAGCAGGGCGATCTCGACTGGATCGAACTCAATGAAGCCTTTGCCGCGCAGTCGCTTGCGGTCATCAAGGAACTGGGACTGGACCCGGCCAAGGTCAATCCGCTGGGCGGCGCGATTGCGCTGGGCCATCCGCTCGGCGCCACCGGCACCATCCGCACGGCCACCGTCGTGCATGGCCTGCAACGCACCGGGGGAAAATACGGCATGGTGACGATGTGCATCGGTACCGGGATGGGGGCCGCCGGCATTTTCGAGCGGCTCTGAAATAAACCGGGATTGTCCAATAGCCCAAAATCCCCCGTCATTCCCGCCTGCGCGGGAATGACGGGGATTTAATGGATAATCTCGGATAAAAGTTGCGCGCCGGGCAATAAAACCAAGGAGGAGTCGGCATGGAAAAGTTCTGGCTGCAGAGTTATCCGAAAGGCATACCGGCGGAAATTAGTATCGACCAGGTTCCCTCGCTGGTCGCTTTGTTCGAAAAAGCTTGCGCAACCTACGCCGGCCAGGTGGCCTACATCAGCATGGGTCGCGAGATGACCTACCGCCAGCTTGACGAGGAAAGTCGGGCCTTTGCCGGCTGGCTGCAATCCAGGGGGATGGCGAAGGGCGATCGTGTCGCACTGATGATGCCCAACCTGCTGCAGTATCCGGTGGCCCTGTTCGGTGCGCTGCGGGCGGGCTGTGTCGTGGTCAATTGCAACCCGCTTTACACGCCGCGCGAACTGGAACAGCAGTTGAAGGATTCAGGCGCGACCGCCATCGTCATCGTCGAGAACTTTGCGCATGTGCTGGAGAAGGTGATCGCGCATACCGCCATCAAGCATGTGGTGGTGACGCCGATGGGCGAAATGCTCGGCATGCTGAAGGGCGCGCTGGTCAATTTCGTCGTGCGCCACATCAAGAAGCTGGTGCCGGCGTGGCACATTGCCGGTGCAATTGGCTTCAACCGGACTTTGTCCGCTGGCCGGCAGCATGGTTTTCAGCCGGTACAACTCGGCCATGATGATCTGGCTTTCCTGCAATACACCGGCGGCACGACAGGCATTTCCAAGGGCGCCATGCTGACGCACGGCAATATCTGCGCCAATGTAGCGCAGGCGCTGGCCTGGATCGGCCCGGTGGTCAAGGAAGGCAAAGAGTTCATCATTACCGCGCTGCCGCTTTACCATATCTTTGCGCTGACCGCGAACTGCCTGACTTTCATGTCAGTCGGTGCGCGTAACCTGCTGATTGCCAATCCGCGCGATATTCCGAACTTCATCAAGGAGTGGGGCAAGTATCCGGTCAGCATCATGACGGGGGTCAACACGCTGTTCAATGCCCTGCTGCACAACCCTGAATTCGCCAAGCTCGATTTTTCCAGTTTTCGCGTCACGCTGGGCGGCGGCATGGCGGTGCAGGCGCCGGTTGCCGAGCGCTGGCTGAAGACCACCGGTGTGCCTTTGCACCAGGCCTATGGCCTGACGGAAACCTCGCCCGCCGCGACCATCAATCCGCTCGATGTACGTGAATTCAACGGATCGATCGGTCTGCCGATCTCGTCGACCGAGGTGGTCATCCGTGACGATAACAGTCAGGAAGTGCAGATCAACCAGGTCGGCGAAATCTGCATTCGCGGCCCGCAGGTCATGAAAGGTTACTGGGAGCGGCAGGAGGAAACGGACGGGGTATTCGGTCCGGGTCGTTTCCTGCGCACCGGCGACATGGGTTACATGGATAAAAACGGCTTCGTTTTTCTGGTCGATCGGAAGAAGGACATGATTCTCGTATCGGGTTTCAACGTCTATCCGAACGAGGTCGAGGAAGCGATCGCGATGCATCCCGGCGTGATCGAGGTTGCGGCGATTGGCGTGCCGGACGAACGTTGCGGGGAGGTGGTGAAGATTTTCGTCGTGCGCAAGGATCCGGCACTCAACGAAGCGGCACTGATCCAGCACTGCCGCAGCCTGCTGACCGGCTACAAGGTGCCCAAGCATGTCGAATTCCGCGATGACCTGCCCAAAACCAATGTGGGCAAAGTGTTGCGCCGGGCACTCAAGGACGAGCCCAAAGAGACTGTCTGATGCCGATTCCTGCTCCACTGCAAAAAGACCTTACGCTGCCGGTCATGCGCGCGCTGGACGGAATCATGGTGTAAATGAATAATCTCGGATAAAAGGAACATGCAATGAGCGACTACCGTGCCCCCCTCAAGGAAATGCGTTTCGTCATGGACGAACTGGCCGGCTTGCCGGAAATCAGCCAACTGCCCGGCTTCGAGGACGCGACGCCCGACATGGCCGATGCGATTCTTGAAGAAGCGGCGAAATTCGCCAGTGAGGTGCTGGCGCCGCTGAATCAGGTCGGCGACAAGGCGGGCTGCACGCTGACCCCGCAAGGTGTCACCACGCCCCCCGGCTGGAAAGAGGCCTATCAATCGTTTTGCGCGGCGGGCTGGAACGGCATCGTCCTGCCGCCCGCATTCGGCGGCCAGGGCCTGCCGGATGTGTTGGGCGTCGCCGTGAAGGAAATGGTCTGCTCGGCCAACCTGTCGTTCTCGCTGGGGCCGCTGTTGACAACCGGCGCCGTCGAGGCATTGCTCACCTGCGCCAGTGATGAACTGAAAGCCATCTACCTGGAAAAAATGGTGACCGGCGAGTGGACCGGCACGATGAATCTCACCGAGCCGCAGGCCGGCTCCGACCTGGCGCAGATCCGTTCCCGCGCCGAACCGCAGGCCGACGGCAGCTACCGCATCTTCGGCCAGAAGATTTTCATCACCTACGGCGACCACGACATGACCGACAACATCGTGCATCTCGTGCTGGCCCGTCTGCCGGACGCACCGCCGGGCGTCAAGGGCATCTCGATGTTCCTGGTGCCGAAATTTCTGGTGAATGCGGATGGCTCGCTGGGCGCGCGCAACGACGCGCTGTGTGTCTCGCTCGAACACAAGCTTGGCATCCACGCCAGTCCGACCTGCGTGATGGCCTATGGCGATCAGGGTGGCGCGGTTGGCTACCTGCTCGGCGCGCCGAACCTTGGCCTCGAATACATGTTCATCATGATGAACGAGGCGCGGCTGGGGGTTGGTCTGCAGGGCGTCGCGCTCGGCGAACGCGCCTACCAGCAGGCGCTCGCTTTCGCCCGCGAGCGCAAGCAGGGACGCGACGCACTAACCGGCGAGAAACTGGTTACCATCGACCGGCATCCCGATATCCGCCGCATGCTGATGACGATAAAATCCCGCGTCGAGGCCTGTCGCGCCATGGTCTACCTGGCGTCCGGCCTGCTCGACCGAGTCCATGCCAGCACCGATCCGGAAGAGAAAAAGCGCAACCTGTATCTCGCCGAATTCATGATCCCCATCGTCAAGGGTGGCAGCACCGAAATGAGCATCGACGTCACCTCGCTCGGCATCCAGATCCACGGTGGCATGGGTTACATCGAGGAAACCGGCGCCGCCCAGCACTGGCGCGACGCGCGCATCACCACCATCTACGAAGGCACCACGGGGATCCAGGCGAATGACCTGCTGTTCCGCAAGCTGATGCGCGACCAGGGCGCCACGGCCAAAGTGGTGTTCGGCGAAGTGCATGCCACGGTCAAGACCCTGGCGGCCTCCAGCCGGCCGGAACTGCAAGCCATCGCCAAGCGGCTGGGCGTCGCCCTGCAAGCCTGGACCGGCGCCTCGGAATGGCTGGCCGCCAATGTCAAAACCGGCCTTTCCGGCGTGCTGGCGGCTGCGGTTCCATACTTGCATCTGGCGGTCACCGTTTGCGGCGGCTGGCAGATGGGCCGCGCTGCGCTCGCCGCCGCCACCCATCTGGACAAGGAAGATGGCGATCTCGCCTTCTTCCGCGCCAAGATCGCCACGGCCTGTTTTTATGCCGACCACGTACTTCCGCAAGCGTCCGCCTTTGCCGAGTCCGTCAAGGCGGGTGATGCAGCTCTCGCCGGGGTGGGTGACGAGGTTTTTTAAAGCAGCCGGGTTTCCGCATTACGCGGTGAACCGGCCGACGCCTTCCCCATATCACGCGGCGAGCCGGCTGACGCCGTCCCGCCAGCGCCGACTTTTGCGCGTGGCGCAGGTTGATTCTCCGGCTATGATTCGTTATAGTGCGATGAAGTAATACCTATCACTAACCGCAGGAGAAGCCGCCATGACTGCTACCGCTGTCAGGCCAATGTCGGTCAAGTTAGACCAAGAAACACGCGCCAGGATTGAGCACCTGGCCGAATCCCGTCGCCGCACTACGCACTGGATGATGCGCGAGGCTATCCAGCAGTACATCGAGCGCGAGGAAAAGCGCGAAGCCTTCCGGCAGGAAGGCATCCGGGCATGGAACGAGTATCAGGCAACCGGCCTGCATGTGACGCTGGATGAGGCTGACGATTGGCTTGCCAAGCTGGAAGCTGGGCAAGACGAGAATCCGCCTGAATGCCACGTCTGATCTGGTCGTTTTCCGCGCTGCTGGATGTTCAGCGGCTCTATCGCTTTCTGGCAGAGAAGAACCCCGACGCCGCAAAGCGGGCGGTGAAAGTCATCCGTGCAAGCGTGAGGATCATCGCCAGGCAGCCGGGAATTGGCAGGCCAGCGGAGGACATGGAACCTGAATATCGGGAATGGTTGATCGATTTTGGGAATAGCGGCTACATCGCGCTGTACCACTACGACGGGCAAAACGCCGTGATCGTGGCCGTTCGACACCAAAGGGAAGTGGGTTACTGATGTCGCCTTCCCGCGAGATGAGGCTGAAAGAGGCGGGCCTTTAACCCAGATGGTGCAACAGCCAGAAGGCGACGAAGCCGCTGCCAATCGTCAGCAGGGTGTTGCGCCAGCGGGCGGCGACGGCGATGGCGAGCAGTCCGGCCCAGAGGCGGGAATTGTCGACGCCGAGGTCGAGTTGACCGGAGACCAGCAATAGTTCTGGCATGGTCAACGCGGTGAGCGCGGCGATGGGGACGAAGGGCAGCCAGCGGATGAACCAGCTGGGCGGCTGGTAATGCCCTTCCAGTGCGATGAAGGAATAGCGGATGGCGAAGGTGAGCAATCCGCAGGCAATCCACAGCAGAATCAGGGCGGTCTGGCTCACCGGCTGCCCCTTCCCTGCATGAATGCGCCAGCGACGAGACCGGCCAGCACGGCAACGAACAGACCGGTTTTGTAGGGCATGGAAACCAGCAGCACCGCTGCGGCACCGGCCGTCAAGGCGGCGATCAGGCGCGCGCGGCTGTCGATCAGCGGCACGACGATGGCGATGAAGGTGAGCGGCAGGGCGAAATCGAGACCGAGGTCGGCGGGCAGTTGTGCACCGAGCAGCACGCCAGCCAGTGTCGCGAGCTGCCAGCCGGCCCAGAGGGAAAATCCGGCACCGAAAAGAATCCAGTGGGCCAGCGGCGAACGCGGTTCGCGCAGCAGGTGCGGAATCGCCGCTGCGTAGGCCTCGTCGGTCAGCAGATAGGCCAGCAGCAGCTTCCAGCGGCGCGGCAGGGCATGCAGGACCGGGGCGACGGAGGCGCTGTACAGCGCATGGCGCAGGTTGATCAACCCGACTGCGCCGACGGCGAGAAAGACCGGCGCGCCAACGCCGACCAGCTGGGCCAGCAGGAATTGGGCAGAACCGGCAAACACCAGCGAAGACATCAGGAATGCCGCCAGCGGCGGAATGCCGCTTTGCAGCGCCACCACGCCATAGATGACGCCGAACGGAACCACCCCCAGCAACATGGGCAACAGGGCGCGCACGCCAAGCATGAAGGCGCGCAGCGGGGTCAGGGGGGGCAGGTGGGTCGTCGGGGTCATGTTGACGTCATGGAATTTTGCACAGCGAGAGCCGGATTCTACGTGCCCGCACCGTTTATAATCGGGCGTCAACTTTTTGACGCTAATTCCCCCTCAAGTGCGCCTGATCAAGCTCAAAGTCGCCGGCTTCAAGTCCTTTGTCGAGCCGACCGTCGTATTGTTTCCCGACCAGCTCGCCGGCGTGGTCGGCCCCAATGGTTGCGGCAAGTCGAACATCATCGATGCCGTACGCTGGGTGCTGGGCGAATCCAAGGCGTCCGAATTGCGCGGCGAGTCGATCCAGGACGTGATCTTCAAGGGCTCGGGCGGCCGCAAGGAAGTGGGCCGCGCCAGCGTCGAGCTCCATTTCGACAATGCCCAGGGGCGTGCCGCCGGCCAGTGGAGCCAATACGCCGAGATCGTCGTCAAGCGCATCCTCGACCGCGAGGGCAATTCCAGCTACTACATCAACAACCTGCACGTGCGCCGCCGCGACGTGATCGACCTGTTCCTGGGTACCGGGCTGGGACCGCGCGCCTACGCCATCATCGGCCAGGGCATGATTTCGCGCATCGTCGAGGCCAAGCCGGACGAACTGCGCTTCTTCCTCGAAGAGGCGGCCGGCGTCACGAAATACAAGGAACGGCGCAAGGAAACCGAGGGCCGCCTCGAAGATGCCGGCGAAAATTTGGCGCGCGTCGATGACATTCGCGGCGAACTCGGCAATCAGGTGACCCGGCTGGAAGGTCAGGCCGCGGTGGCGCAGCAATACCGCGACCTGCAGTTGCAGCTGAACCGTCGCCAGAGCCTGCTCTGGTTCAAGAAACGCAAGGATGCGCAGGCCGAAACGCTCAAGCTGGAACGCCTGGTAGCCGAGGCGATCAACCGTGTCGAGGCCGAAACCGCTGCCTTGCGCGCCATCGAGGCGCGCGTCGAGCAGGCGCGCGAGGCGCACTTCACCACCTCCGACGCCCTGCACGCCGCCCAGGCAGAGATGTATTCGGCGAATGCCGAGGTCAAGCGGCTGGAATCCGAGATTGCCCATCTGCGCGATTCCCGTCTGAGGCTTGAAGCTCGATTGGCACAACTCGATGCGCAGGAGCAGCATTGGTCGGGCGAAATGCGGCGTGTCGAGGAAGAGGACTTCCGTTGGCGCTCCCTGCTCGAAAATTCCCGCGAACGCGCCGCCACGGCGGCTGCCCGCCATGAAGAAGCCGCCCTGCGCCTGCCCGAGGCCGAAGATGCCGTCAAGGCGGCTGAAGCGCAGGCCAGCGAGGCCCGCAAGGCGCTGAATGCCGCCGAACAGGGCCTGCGCCTGGCGGAAGCCGATCGTGGCCATGCCGTGCGGGCGCTCGACAACCTTGCCCAGCGCCGGCAACGCATGGATGCCGAGAGTGCCGGTCTGGCTGCGCCCGACCCCGTGCTGCTGGCAACCGCGCAGGAAGTCGCAGCGCAAGCCGAAATTGCGCTCGACATGGCGCAGGAAGGCCTTGCTGCCCTGCAGATGAAGCAACCGACGCTGGAGGCGGCATTGCGCAGCGCCCGCGAGGCCATGCAGGCAGCCCACCGCGATGTCACGACGGCGCGCGCGCGTCACGATGCCCTGGCCCAGTTGCAGCGGAGCGTCGGCCGGGGCGGCGATTTGTCCGGCTGGCTGAAAGACATGGGACTGGCCGATGCCCAGCCGCTCTGGCGCGCGATCCAGGTCGATCCGGGCTGGGAAACCGCGGTCGAGGCCGTGCTGCGCGAGCGGCTGATGGCCGTGCCGGGCGATGCCGATACCCTGCAACGGGCGCTGGCCGCCCCGCCGCCCGCCACCCTTGCGCTGGCACTGTGTCGCGAAGGTGCCGCCGCCGTCATTCCTGCCGACAGCCTGCGTGCCCATGTGCGCTGCCTCAATTCGCAGTGGGTGGTGGTGCTCGACGAATGGCTCGGCGATGTGCGGGTGGTCGATAGTGATGCTGCGCTGACCTCCGGTCCTGGATGGCGCGTGAATCGTGCCGGCCATCTGGCGACACCTGCCGGGTTGACGCTCTATTCGCCCGATGTGCGCACCCATGGGGTGATTGAACGGCAGCGCGAGATCGATGAACTGGCCGTGCGGATCGCCGCCCTGGAAGATGCCGAGATGTTGGCGCGCGAGACGCAGACGGAGGCCGAGCGGGCGGTTGCCGCCGGTCAACAAGGCCTGTCCGAAACGCGGCGCGTGCTACAGGAAGCGCAGCAGCGCCTGCATGCGGCACAGGTCGAGGCGCTCAAGCTCACGCAGGCCCAGGCCCGCCACGACGAACGCGCCGGCCAGATCGCGCGCGAGCTGGCCGAAATCGTGCGGGTCGAGGCAGAGGAAAAGGCGGCGCTCGCCGGCGCCGAAGACGAGGCGGTCAGGTGCCGTGAAGCGCTGGCCGCGGCCCGCGCGCGCATGGAAGAAGCGCTGGAACTGCAGCGCCAGCGCGACACCGCGATGCGCGAAGCGCGTGCGCTGGAACATCAGTTGGCCCGCGAGGCACAGGATGCCGGATTCTCCGAGAAGGAATGTCACTCCAAGCTGGCCGATAATGCGCGCGCCGCCGCAACGGCGAAGAAACAGCTGGAACAGGCGGCTGCCGATCGCGCCGTGGCCCAACAAGATCTGGCGGCCATCAGCGATGCGGTGATCCAGGAGCAGTTGCAAGCGGCACTGGCGCAGCGCGGCATTCAAGAGTCGGCGCTGGCGGAACGGCGCAATGCGCTGGAAGTTGCTGCCAGCCAGTTGCGCACGCTGGATGAGGAACGGCTCAAACTCGAACAGGGCTTGCAGCCGGCCCGCGAGAGGATCAACGACCTGAAGCTCAAGCAGCAGGCCGCACAGTTGAACGTCGAGCAATATCAGGAGCGCCTCGCCGAGGCGCACGTGGTCAGTCCGGAGGACGAGGCCGCGCTGGCTGCCGAACTGACGCCGGGCCTGCGGGACAGCGCCCTGCAGGGCGATATTGCCCGGATTGCCGCCGAGATCGAAGTGCTGGGCCCGGTGAACCTGGCGGCGCTTGAAGAACTGTCGACTGCCCGCGAGCGCAAGGGCTACCTCGACGAACAGTCGGCAGACCTCGCTACCGCGATCGGTACGCTGGAAGACGCCATCCGCCGCATCGACCGGGAAACCCGCGAGCAGTTGCAGGAGACCTACGAATCGGTCAATCGCCATTTCGGCACCCTGTTCCCGGAACTGTTCGGCGGCGGCGAGGCCAGACTGATCCTGACCGGCGAGGAAATCCTCGATGCCGGCATCCAGATCATGGCGCAGCCGCCGGGCAAGCGCAATTCGACCATCCACCTGTTGTCGGGCGGCGAGAAGGCGCTGACAGCCATCGCGCTGGTGTTCGCGCTGTTCCAGTTGAACCCGGCCCCGTTCTGCATGCTCGACGAAGTGGATGCGCCCCTCGACGATTCGAACACCGTGCGTTTTTGCGAGATGGTCAAGCGCATGTCGCGCCATACCCAGTTCGTCTTTATCACGCACAACAAGATCACCATGGAAATGGCGCAACAGTTGATTGGTGTCACCATGCAGGAACAAGGCGTGTCGCGCGTGGTGGCTGTCGATATCGAAGAGGCATTGCGCATGACCGAGGAAACGCTTACTTCCCCGGCCCCGGCCTGGGGAAGAGGATGACTCCAGGCGCGCAGCGTTCCGGCAGCGGGACTGCATTGGATTGGCGGAGGTGAAATGAGCGAATTGCAATTGGCACTGATCGGTTTTGGCGTGTTGCTGGTGGCGGTCGTCTGGGCTTACAACCTCTGGCAATCGCGCAAACAGCGGCTCCTCGCCAAATCCGTTTTTCCCGATGCTCGGCCTGATGTGTTGATGGCCGGACGCGAGACGGACACCGCGCAGTCGAATGCATCCAGGGCGATCCCCTCCTTGCAGCGCGAGCCCACCTTTGGCGCGGCAGTGCCTGCGGAAGAGCAGCCGCAAACCGGAGCGGCAGTCGAGATTCAGGATGCCATCCGGCAAGTTACGGCGGTGCCGGCCGAATGGGCTGATGCCAGCGTCGATTGCCTGCTGCGCGTCGAGTTCGTCGACGCGGTGCCGGTGGCAAACTTGTGGGCGGAACACGCTGCCTGGTCGCAGTTGATCGACAAACCGGTGCAATGGTTCGGCTTTGATGAACGCAGCGAACGCTGGCGCACTCTGTTGCCGCAGGACCCTGGCGCGGTCGCACAGGTCGCGGCCGCCCTGCAACTGGTCGATCGCAAGGGGCCGGTGAGTGAACTGACGCTGGCGGCTTTCTTCGACGGTATCCGGCGGTTGGCCCAGCGCTTTTCCGGCCTGGTCGAATTTCCCGAGGATGCGCCGGTGCTGGCAGCGGCGCGTGAACTGGACGGTTTTTGCGCCGCCGTCGATTTACAACTGGCGCTGCATGTATTGCCGCGTCAGGGCAGCCTGAACGAACTGAGCGGCGCCAGACTCAAGCCGGTGATCGAAGCTTGCGGCCTCAAGCCCGCAGGTGAGCGCTTCGTCGCCATGGATGCCAATGGCACGGAAATCTTCGCGCTGACCTGCCAGACTGCAACGGGCTTTGCGACCGTCGATGTCGCGGCACAGTCGCTGACCGATCTGACGCTCAGCCTCGATGTGCCGCGTGTCGTCGATGGTCCAGCGGCCTTCGATCGCATGATCGACTTTACCCGGCAGAGTGCAAGCGCCGTCGGGGGACAACTGGCCGATGCCAACCGGAATCCGCTGTCCGATGCCACCACCAGCGCCCTGCGTTTGCGGATCAGCGAGTTGCAGGCCCAGATGGCGCAGAACGGTATCCCGGCCGGAGACGTACGCGCCTTGCGACTGTTTGCCTGATGGCGGAAAGTCCAGCCGCCGAGCGCGCAGCGTTTCTGCGGGGCGAGATCGAGCGTCATAACCACGCCTATTACGTGCTGGATGCGCCGAGCATTCCCGATGCCGAATATGACCGGTTGTTTCGGGAATTGCAGGAGATCGAGGCGGCACACCCGGATTTGCAAACCCCCGACTCGCCGACGCAGCGGGTCGGGGGCTCGCCCCTGTCGGCGTTTGGTCAGGTGGTGCATGGGGTGCCGATGTTGTCGCTCAACAATGCTTTCAGCGCCGAGGAGCTTATCGCCTTCGATCGCCGTTGTCGGGACGGGTTGGGTGTGGCTGACGTGGGCTACAGTTGCGAACCGAAATACGATGGGCTGGCGGTTAGCCTGCGTTATGAAGATGGTGTATTCGTGCAAGGCGCCACGCGCGGTGATGGTTTTTCCGGCGAAGATGTGACGCATAACCTCCGCACGGTCCGCAATATCCCCTTGCGCTGCTTGGGGAAGAACCTCCCACCCCTGCTCGAAGTGCGTGGCGAAGTCCTGATGTTGCGGCGCGATTTCGAACGCCTCAACGAACGCCAGCGTGCCGCCGGTGACAAGGAATTCGCCAACCCACGCAATGCTGCTGCCGGCAGCCTGCGCCAGCTCGACCCGAAGATCACCGCCAGGCGGCCCTTGCGCTTCTTCGCCTATGGCGTCGCGGATGCCGGCGCCGTCGCGCCAGCGCCGACTTTGCACAGCCGCCTGATGGAGCAACTGGCCGGCTGGGGCTTTCCCGTGGCGGCCGAGCGTGCCGTGGCACAGGGCGCCACCGGTCTGCTGGAATATTACGAACGCATCGGTGCGGCGCGTCGCGCGCTGCCCTACGATATCGACGGCGTTGTATATAAAGTTGATCGCCTGGCCGATCAGGCCAAGCTGGGCTTTGTGGCGCGTGCGCCGCGTTTCGCCATCGCCCACAAGTTTCCTGCCGAAGAAGCCCTCACCACCGTCGAAGCCATCGAGGTGCAGGTTGGCCGCACCGGGGCGATCACGCCGGTGGCGCGTCTGGCGCCGGTATTCGTCGGCGGGGTGACGGTAACCAATGCCACGCTGCATAACGAGGATGAGGTGCGGCGCAAGGATGTGCGGGTCGGCGACACGGTGATCGTGCGACGGGCTGGCGATGTGATTCCCGAGGTGGCGGCAGTCGTGCCGGAGAAGCGACCGGATACTGCAAGTGAATTCATCATGCCCGGGCATTGCCCGGTCTGCGGTGCCGCCATCGAAAAGCCGGAGGATGAGGCGATTGCGCGTTGCACCGGCGGCCTGTTCTGCCCGGCGCAGCGCAAGCAGGCCTTGTTGCATTTTGCTTCGCGCCGGGCGATGGATATCGAAGGGCTGGGCGACAAGCTGGTCGACCAACTGGTGGATAATGCCATCATCAAGACGCCGGCCGATCTTTACAAACTCGGTATCCTCAAGCTGGCCAATCTGGAACGCATGGCGGAGAAATCCGCCGCCAACCTGCTCGCTGCAATCGACAAGAGTAGAAAGACCACGTTGGCGCGCTTCATCTTTGCACTCGGTATTCGCAATGTCGGCGAGGCGACGGCGAAGGATCTGGCGCGTCATTTCGGCGGGCTCGACGCGCTGATGGCTGCCGATGTCGAGCGTCTGCAACAGGTGCCGGATGTCGGTCCGGTGGTGGCGGCGTCAATCGTGCGGTTTTTTGCCGAACCGCATAACGTCGAGGTGGTCGAACAGTTGCGGGCGGCGGGTGTCCGCTGGGATGAAGGCGCGCCCTCGGTGTCGGTCAGTTCACTCATCGCCTGCAAGATATTTGTGCTGACCGGTGCATTGCCGACTCTGACGCGCGAGGAGGCGAAGGCGTTGATCGAGGCGCATGGTGGCAAGGTGGTTGCTTCGGTGTCGAAGAAGACCGATTACGTCGTGGCCGGTGCGGCAGCCGGTTCCAAATTGACGAAAGCGCAGGAATTGGGCGTTAGCATTCTCGACGAGACACAATTCAAGGAGTTGCTCGCATGAAACCCGAAATTCCTGAAACCTTGGTGCGCCGCATTTTGCTGATACGTGGTCAGCGGGTGATGATCGACGCGGATTTGGCTGATCTGTATGGCGTGCCGACGAAGCGGCTCAACGAACAGGTCAAACGCAATATCGAGCGGTTTCCTGATGACTTCATGTTTCAATTGACGCCAGACGAGAAAACCGAGGTGGTCGCAAATTGCGACCACCTCGGCAGCCGCAAATTTTCTTCCAGTCTCCCGCGTGTCTTCACCGAGCATGGTGCCTTGATGCTGGGGAATGTGCTCAACTCTCCACGCGCCGTCGAAGTCAGTATCTTAGTGGTGCGCACTTTCGTTCAGTTGCGCGAGATACTCTCGACGCATAAAGATCTGGCGGCAAAATTCGATCAACTCGAACGCAAGGTAGCCGGGCACGATCAAGTGATTACCGGCTTAATCGACGCCATTCGTGGCCTGATGGCGCTACCTGAACCGAAGCATCACGGCATCGGTTTTACTGCCGATCTTGCTGCTAACAAGGGAAAATTGAAATGAAGCGTGTAACCAAAGCCGTTTTTCCTGTCGCGGGCATGGGCACGCGCTTCCTGCCGGCAACCAAGGCCAGTCCCAAGGAGATGCTGCCCATCGTCGACAAGCCACTGATCCAGTACGCCGTGGAAGAGGCGGTGGCGGCGGGCATCACCGACATGATCTTCGTCACTGGTCGTTCCAAACGCGCCATCGAGGATCATTTCGACAAGGCCTACGAACTGGAAAACGAACTGGAGCGGCGCGGCAAGACCGAGTTGCTGGAATTTGTGAAGAACCTGCTGCCCCGGAATATCAACTGCATTTACCTGCGGCAGTCCGAGGCGCTGGGGCTGGGTCATGCGGTGCTGTGCGCCCAGCCGGTTGTCGGCGACGAACCCTTCGCCGTGCTGCTGGCCGACGATCTGCTGGATAACGGCACGCCGGTGATGAAACAGATGGTGGATGCCTACGACTATTACCGGTGCTCGGTGCTGGGCGTGCAGGATGTGCCGCGCGCGGATACCGCCAGCTATGGCATCGTCGCTGCGCGGCCGCTCGCCGAACGCGTCGAACAAATCAGTGCCATTGTCGAGAAGCCCAGTCCGGACGTGGCGCCATCGACACTTGCCGTGGTTGGCCGCTATGTCCTGACGCCGCGCATCTTCGACCATCTGAAGAATGTGCGTGCCGGCGCCGGCGGTGAAATTCAATTGACCGATGCCATCTCGTCATTGCTCTCCGAACAGCAGGTGCTGGCCTATCGCTATGAAGGGGTGCGCTATGATTGTGGCTCCAAGCTGGGTTATTTGCAGGCCACCGTTGAATACGCACTGCGTCACCCCGAGGTAGGGGTTGAGTTTGCCGCTTATCTGCGTGCGCTGGATAAGTTGTCCTGATCCCCACCTTGGCCAATCACCCATGAAACCCCTCAACGCCGACCTGCATTGCCATTCGAACGTGTCCGACGGTTTGCTGTCGCCCGCCGCACTGGTGGAACGCGCCAAGGCGAACGGCGTCGACCTGCTGGCGCTGACCGACCATGACGAGATTGGTGGTCTGGAGGCGGCGCGACAAGCCGCAGCAGCCTTGGGCATCCGCTTCGTGACCGGCACCGAGATTTCGGTGTCCTGGGGTGATGACCAGACCGTGCATATTGTCGGACTCAACTTCGATGAACGCCATCCCGAACTGATCGCCGGACTTGCCCGGGTGCGCAGCGGGCGTGATGCAAGAGCCGAACTGATGGCCGCGGAACTGGCGAAGGTGGGTATCGATGATGCCTATGCCGGAGCGCTCAAGTTTGTCGGCAACCCGGCGTTGATTTCACGTTCCCATTTCGCCCGCTACATCGTTGAACGTGGTTTTGCGCGCGACATCAAGACCGTATTCGAGCACTGGCTCGCGAAAGGCAAGCCCGGCTATGTCAGCCATGCCTGGGCGGAACTTTCCGATGCGCTGGACTGGATCAGGATGGCCGGTGGGGTGGCAGTGATTGCCCATCCGGCGCGGTACCGACTGACCCCGGCCGAGCGGCGCGAACTTTTTGTGGCTTTCAAGGCGCTTGGCGGACAGGGTATCGAGGTGGTTTCCGGTTCCCACACCGAGGCCGAGGTACGCGAATTCGCGGGGATAGCCCGCGAGTTTGGTTTTCTTGCCTCGCGCGCCTCGGATTTTCACGGGCCGGGAGAAAGTTATATCGATCTCGGCCGCATGGTGCAGTTGCCCCCCGATCTGACGCCTGTTTGGGAGGCCTGGTAATGAGTACGGAATTACTGCAAATCCACCCTAAAAATCCGCAGCCGCGCTTGATCGCCCAGGCGGCGGAAATCATGCGCAAGGGCGGCCTGGCGGCATTTCCGACCGACTCGGCCTATGCCTTGGGTGGGCATATCGGCGATGCCGCCCTGCTGGAACGCATCCGCCGCATTCGCGCCGTGGATGAGCGTCACCATTTCACGCTGATGTGCCGTGACCTGTCGGAGATTGCGACCTATGCACGGGTGGATAACGTGCAATACCGCTTGCTCAAGGCGGCCACGCCAGGCAGCTACACCTTCATTCTCGAAGGCACCAAGGAGTTGCCGCGCCGCGTGCTGCATCCCAAGCGCAAGACCATCGGGCTGCGCGTGCCGGATAATCCGGTGGTACTGGCGCTGCTGGCTGAACTCAACGAACCGATTCTGAGTTCGACGCTGATCCTGCCCGAAGATAGCGAGCCCTTGTGCGATGCCGGGGAGATTCGTGAGCGACTCGACAAGCTGATCGACGTGGTGATTGACGCCGGCCCTTGCGGCAGGGGCATGACTACCGTGATCAACCTGGTAGGCGGGGTTCCCGAACTGATCAGGGCGGGTTGCGGGCCACTGAAGCCTTTCGGGCTGGCAGTCGAATAATGGCCCCCCACGCTCGCAACATCGGCTCGCCGCCCCCCATGAAATCACCCGAAGCGGTGACGGGGGGGCGGCGCCTCTCTTGGGGCGGCCCGGCGAGAGGCTAAAATCCGGGTCTTATGGAAAATCTTATCCAGACGCTGGCGATCTACGCCCTGCCGGTGATCTTCGCCATCACCCTGCACGAGGCAGCTCACGGCTACGCGGCACGTCACTTCGGCGATCCGACTGCATGGCAGATGGGGCGCATCACGCTCAATCCGATCAAGCATGTCGACATGGTGGGTACCTTGCTGGTGCCGGCCCTGATCCTGTTTTTCAGCAAGGGTGCGTTTCTGTTCGGCTGGGCCAAGCCGGTGCCGGTCAATTTTGGCCAACTCCGCAGACCCAAGCAGGACATGTTCTGGGTCGCCGCCGCCGGGCCGGGGGCGAACCTTTTCATGGCTTTGATGTGGGCTGCGCTGTTGAAACTGGCGGTGGTGATGCCGGAGAATGCGTATAGTCTGCCGCTGGCGGAAATGGCGCGCGCCGGAATCAATATCAATGGGATATTGATGCTGCTGAACCTGCTGCCTCTCCCGCCGCTCGATGGCGGGCGGATTGCCGTGAGCCTGCTGCCACCGGCGCTCGCCTGGCGGTTTGCGCAGCTGGAGCGCTATGGCTTTCCTATTCTGCTCGCCCTCCTGTTTCTGGGGGTGCTCGAAACTATCCTGACACCGCTGCTGCGGGTCTATTTCTCTCTCATTAAAGGTCTGTTCTTCCTCTGATTATGTTCGTCGAAAAGGTTCTCTCCGGCATGCGCCCCACCGGGCGTCTGCATCTGGGCCACTACCACGGGGTACTGGCCAACTGGGTGAAGTTGCAGCACGAATACCCTTGCCTGTTTTTCGTCGCCGACTGGCACGCGCTGACGACGGCCTATGACGAGCCGGGCACCATTACCCAGAATACCTGGGACATGGTGGTCGACTGGCTCGCCGCCGGCGTCGATCCCGCCCAGGCCACCATCTTCATCCAGTCGCGAGTGCCGGAGCATGCGGAATTGCATCTGCTGCTGTCGATGATGACGCCGCTGGGCTGGCTGGAGCGCGTGCCAACCTACAAGGACCAGCAGGAAAAACTCAGTCACAAGGACTTGACGACCTATGGTTTCCTTGGCTATCCGCTCCTGCAGGCGGCCGACATCCTCATCTACCGTGCCGACAAGGTGCCGGTGGGTGATGATCAGGTACCGCATATCGAATTTACCCGCGAGATCGCGCGCCGCTTCAATCATCTCTACGGGCGCGAAGCGGGCTTCGAAGAGAAGGCGATCGAGGCGGTAAAAAAGCTCGGCAGCAAACGCGCCAAGCTGTACAAGGAATTGCGCACTCGCTACCAGGAGAAGGGCGAGGAGGCGGCGCTTGAACAGGCTCATGCCGTGCTGGACGAGGCGCAAAGCCTGTCCTATGGTGACCGCGAACGGCTGTTCGGCTATCTCGAAGGGGGTGGCAAGATGATTCTTGCCGAGCCGGATGCATTGCTGACCCATGCTTCGCGCATGCCCGGACTGGACGGCCAGAAAATGTCGAAGTCCTACGGCAACACGATTGCCCTGCGCGAAGACGCGGCGTCGATTACCAAGAAGATCCGTACCATGCAGACCGACCCGCAACGGGTGCGGCGCACCGATGCCGGCGATCCCGACAAGTGCCCTGTCTGGCAGTTTCACCAGATCTATTCGAACGACGAGGTCAGGGATTGGGTGCAACAGGGCTGCCGTTCGGCCGGCATTGGCTGCATCGAATGCAAACAGCCGGTCATTGAACAAATCCTGAAGGAACAGGAGCCGATGCGTGAGCGCGCGCGCGCGTACGAAGACGATCCGCAACTGGTCAAGAACATCATTGCCGATGGCTGCGAGAAAGCCAGACGGCTCGCGCAGGAGACCATGCGCGACGTGCGCGAGGCCATCGGACTCGACTATTCGTGAAACAAATCACCGCAACCGACCCCGGCGCCGATGAAGCGGAACTGCTTGCCATCATCCGCGCGAGCTTTTTCGAGCGCATGCCGTTCAACCGGATTCTCGGCATCGAGTTGTTGTCGCTGCATCATGACCAGCCGGAATTGCGCTTCGACATGCGGCCGGAACTGGTCGGCAACTACATCCGCAATATCCTGCATGGCGGCGTGATCTCATCGGTGCTCGATGTCATCGGAGGCCTGGTGGCCTTCCTCGGCGTGCAGCAAAAGCTGAAGGGCAAGCCGGTGGCCGAGGTGATGGAGCGCTTTGCCCGCATCGGCACCATCGATCTGCGCATTGACTATCTGCGACCCGGAACGGGTGAGTGGTTTCTCGCGCGCGGTTTTCCGCTGCGCACCGGCAACAAGGTGGCCGTGACGCGCATGGAACTGTTCAATGACCAGCACGCCCTGATCGCGGTGGGTACGGCGGCGTATACGGTGTCATGATGACAGTAGAACTTGCCGATGCAAAAGTCGGCGCTGGTGGGACGGCGCTCCAGGCGGACGAGCATCCGCATATCCCCAAACTCTATGGCGAACCGATGCCGGAGATGCCGCGCGATCTCTACATTCCGCCCGATGCGCTGGAGATAATTCTTGACGCCTTCGAGGGGCCGCTCGATCTGCTGCTGTATCTGATCCGCAAGGCCAACCTGAGCATCCTCGATATTCCGATGGCGCCGCTGACCGCGCAATATCTCGTATATGTCGAGGCGATGCGGCGCACCAACCTCGAACTGGCTGCCGACTACCTCCTGATGGCGGCGATGCTGATCGAGATCAAATCGCGCATGCTGTTGCCGCGCCCACCCCGAACCGACGGCGGCGAGCCGGAAGATCCGCGTGCCGAACTGGTGCGCCGCCTGATGGAATACGAGCGCATCAAGCAGGCGGCCGCCAAGCTCGACGCCCTGCCGCAGGTGCATCGCGACTATGAGTGGGCATCGGTCTGGATCGCCGAGAAGGTTGCCGAACGCGCGCCGGAGGTTAGCGTGAATGATTTGCAGGTGGTCTGGCTGGCGCTAATGCGCCAGGCCAAGATGCACCAGCATCATCGCATCCGGCGCGAGGAGCTTTCGGTGCGCGAACACATGGGGCTGATCCTGCGCCGCCTGCAGGGACACAACTACGTTGTCTTCGACGACCTGTTTGAAGCGGGCGGCGAGCACAGCACGCTGTCCAGCCTGGTGGTGAGCTTCCTGGCCATCCTCGAATTGTCGCGCGAGCGCCTCGTCGAACTGACCCAGAGCGAGGCGCTGGCGCCCATCTATGTAAAATTGAGCAATGCTGCAACTTTACAAACCTGAAGACTTCAAGCGCGTCCTTGAAACGGCGCTGCTGGCGGCGGTCGAGCCGCTGTCGCTGGCCGAACTGAAGAAACTGTTCGATGAGCCGTTCGACGACGATACCTGGCGTACGCTGCTGGACGACTTGCGCCGCGACTGGGCGGACCGCGGCGTGGAACTGGTGCAACTCTCGTCGGGTTGGCGCTTTCAGACGCGCCCGGAGTATCAGGGCTTTCTCGACCGGCTGAAGAACGAAAAGCCGCAGAAGTATTCACGGGCCGTCATGGAAACGCTGGCGATCATTGCCTATCGTCAGCCGGTCACGCGCGGGGACATCGAGGATATTCGTGGCGTTGCGGTGTCGCCCAACATAATAAGGACGCTGGAAGGCCGCGGCTGGGTGGATACTGTCGGCCACCGCGATTCACCCGGCCGACCGGCGCTGTATGCCACCACCAGAAAGTTTCTTGATGACTTGAGCCTGCGCAGCCTGTCCGAATTGCCGCCGCTGGCCGAGATAGAACGGATGATCGATGCAAAACCCGATGAAACCCCCGCAACGCCAGAAAACGAAATCGCCGCCAGCCCCGCGCAGTCCGACGGGCAGCCGATCAGCGAAGTCGGCGCCAGCGAAAACAACTCCGCGCAAAGCGACGCCTTTTCGGGCGCCAACCCGAACTGACAAGCCGGCCCGCCAGGCGCAGACCGCGACCGAACAGCCGACCGTCAAGCTGCAAAAAGCCCTGGCCGATGCCGGCCTGGGTTCGCGCCGCGAGATCGAGGAATGGATTGCCGCCGGCCGCATCGCCGTCAATGGCGAGCCGGCGCATCTCGGGCAGCGTATCTGCGTAAGCGACAAGGTCAAGGTCGGCGGGCGGCTGGTTAATTTGCACTTTGCCGAGCGCGTGCCGCGCGTGTTGCTCTATCACAAGCCCGAAGGCGAGATCGTTTCGCGCGACGACCCGCAGGGCCGGCCCAGTGTTTTCAATGCCCTGCCACGCTTGCGGGGCGGACGTTGGGTCGCCATCGGCCGGCTTGACTTCAATTCCTGTGGCCTGTTGCTGTTTACCACCGATGGCGCGCTGGCCAATCGCCTGATGCATCCGCGCTATGGCATCGACCGGGAATACGCGGTGCGGGTGCTGGGTGAGGTGAATGAGGCGGCCTTGAAGCAATTGACCGATGGCATTGAACTCGAAGACGGCATGGCCAGGTTCATCCGGCTCAGGCCGGCGGGCGGCGAGGGCGCCAACCACTGGTACAACGTGACGCTGGATGAAGGGCGCAACCGCGAGGTCCGGCGCATGTTCGAAGCGGTCGGTGTCACCGTCAGCCGGCTGATGCGCGTCCGTTACGGGCCGATTGTCCTGCCTTCCAACCTGAAGCGGGGGCAAAGTCGCGAACTGACGATCGACGAGGTACAGGCTCTGTTGAAAGTCCTTAAGGTTGCCGAGGAAAGCCGGGAATAGGAAAAATCCCGCCGTCCCGCCAGCGCCGACTTTTGGTTTGACTGTCGGCCTTTACTTGGCGGCGCATGTACTTGTATAATCAGCCGCTTTCCAGCGCATGGCCAGTTGTATTTTTGGCGGTGGGCGGGGCAAAAAATGAAGAAATGGGCAGTTGCCCATTTTTTTTTGGGGCGGCGAGAAGTGTATGGCTGATTTGGCAGGGTTGATCGAGCAGGCAGTTACAGGGCTGGGCTATGAACTCGTGGACTTCGAGACAAGTCCGCGGGCGCGCTTGTTGCGCGTGTTTATTGATCGCCCCGCCGGGCTTGGTGCGCCGGTTGGTGAGCAGGCGGAAAAACCCGCTGGTGTGACGGTTGAAGACTGTTCTGCCGTCAGCCATCAGTTATCGCGCTTGTTCCTGGTCGAGAATATCGACTATGACCGTCTTGAGGTTTCCTCACCCGGACTGGATCGGCCGCTGAAAAAACCTGCCGACTTCGAGCGCTTCGTCGGACACGAACTGCAAATAAAACTGCGTATCTCGGAGGCGCAAACCGGGGGGCAGGGGGCATCCCCCCCCCAGCGCAATTTTTCCGGCGTCATCCTCGGTTTGGTCGAGGGTCGCCTGCGTCTTAAAACGGGCGAAGTCGAGCGTGAATTTGCGCTCGACAACATTGAAAAGGCACGGCTGGTACCGAAGTTTTAACCAGGCTTTAACTGAATTCGGAATTTGAACGGGAGATTGAAATGAGTCGTGAATTGCTGATGCTGGTCGATGCTCTGGCGCGGGAAAAGAACGTCGACAAGGACATCGTCTTCGGTGCCCTTGAGCTTGCGCTCGCCTCGGCGACCAAAAAGCGTATCCACGACGAAGCTGACGTGCGCGTCGAGATTGATCGTGAAACCGGCACCTTTGAAGCTTTTCGCCGCTGGCTGGTGCTGGACGACGAGGAAGTGGAAATTCCCGCCCAGCAGATTGGCCTGACCGAGGCGCGCGAGCAGGTGGCGGATGTGCAACTCGAAGAGTTCATCGAAGAGGCGCTCGAGCCGATCGACTTCGGCCGGATTGGCGCCCAGACGGCCAAGCAGGTCATTCTGCAGAAAATTCGTGACGCCGAACGTGAACAGGTATTGAATGACTTCCTGGCGCGCAAGGAACATCTGGTCACTGGCACCATCAAGCGCATGGAGCGCGGTAACGCCATTGTCGAGGCGGGTCGCATCGAGGCATTGCTGCCGCGCGATCAAATGATTCCGAAAGAGAATCTGCGCCCCGGTGACCGGGTGCGCGCCTGGCTGATGAAGATCGACCGCAGCGCGCGTGGTCCGCAGTTGATCCTGTCGCGTACGGCGCCGCAGTTCATCATGAAATTGTTCGAGCTCGAAGTGCCCGAAATCGAGGATGGCTTGCTGGAGATCAAAGCCGCCGCCCGTGACCCGGGGGTGCGGGCCAAGATTGGCGTCAAGTCGAACGATCCGCGCGTCGATCCGATCGGCACCTGCGTCGGCATGCGCGGCTCGCGTGTGACGGCGGTGACCAATGAATTATCGGGCGAACGGGTCGACATCGTACTGTGGTCCGCCGATCCGGCACAGTTCGTCATCGGTGCGCTGGCGCCAGCCGAGGTGAATTCAATTGTTGTCGATGAAGAAAAACACAGCATGGACGTCGTGGTCGATGAGGCCAATCTCGCCATTGCCATCGGACGCAGTGGGCAGAATGTGCGCCTCGCTTCCGAACTGACTGGCTGGGCGATCAACCTGATGACGGTTGAAGAGTCCCAGGAGAAGCAGCAGAAGGAGACTTCGAGTACGCGCCAATTGTTCATAGACAAGCTGGATGTGGATGAGGAAGTCGCTGATATTCTCGTTCAGGAAGGCTTTGCGACCCTCGAGGAAGTGGCCTATGTGCCGCTGGCCGAAATGCTGGAAATCGAGGCTTTCGATGAAGCAACGGTGAATGCGCTGCGTGATCGCGCCCGCAACATCCTGCTGACGGAAGCCATCGTCAACGAAGAAGAACTGGAGAAGGTTGCCGACGATCTGCTCAACCTTGACGGCATGGATCGGCAACTGGCGGCCAGGCTGGCCCAGCACGAGATTGTCGACCGCGAAGGACTGGCCGATCTGGCCGTGGATGAATTGATGGAAATGACGGATATCGATGAGGAACGGGCCAAAGCTTTGATTACGGTCGCGCGTGCTCACTGGTTCGCCGATGAAAATAGGTAAGGAGGCGATATGTCAACCCAGATGAGTGTTTCCCAATTTGCCGCGGAGCTGAAAATGCCGCCGCGCGCCTTGATCGAACAATTGGCCAAGGCAGGTGTGGTCAAGAAAACCGGCAGCGACTCGCTGACCGAGCAAGACAAGACGCGCCTGCTTGAATTCCTGCGCAAATCGCATGGCGAGACCGCGCCGAAGGCCAAGATCACCCTGACGCGCAAACAGACTTCTGAAATCAAGTCTGCCGACTCCTCGGGCAAGGCGCGCACGATTCAGGTCGAGGTGCGCAAGAAGCGTACTTTCGTCAAGCGTGAAGCGGATGTGGTCGTTGAAGCACCGGTAGCCGAAGTCGCTCCGGCCGCACCGGCTCCGGTTGTTGTCGTCGATGCCGAGCAGGTAGCGTTGCGTGAACAGGAAGCGCGTCGCCAGGCCGAGCTTGCCGCAATCCAGGCTGCCGAAGTGAAGGAGAAGCAGGAACGCGAAGCGCGTGCGCGCGCCGAAGCCGAGGCACGTTTGCTTCAACAGCAAGCGCAAGCCGAGGTCGCGGAGGCGAAAAAATCCGCCGCACAGGCACCAGCGGATGCTGGCGCCACCGTCACCGGCACCTTGCACAAACCGGCCGGCAGTCCCGCTG
The DNA here is from genome assembly GCA_030682175.1 of Rhodocyclaceae bacterium. GTDB lineage: Bacteria > Pseudomonadota > Gammaproteobacteria > Burkholderiales > Rhodocyclaceae > Sulfuricystis. The sequence goes on along the minus strand of JAUXOM010000111.1, from coordinate 45,292 downwards.
CCGCGCCACGCAAGAAAGCCGACACCAAGTCGGCTGCTGTGCTGAAGAGCGAGGCTGATCGCAACCGCCGCGGTGGCGGTATTAAAACGCGCGGCGATGCCAAAGGTGGTACCGGTGGCTGGCGCGGTGGGCCCAAACAGGGCGGACGCCACGGCCGTCATCATGAAGAAGACCGCGCTGCGCCCCAGCCAATCGAGCAAGTCGTGCGCGAAGTGCATGTGCCCGAGACCATTTCCGTGGCCGATCTGGCCCACAAGATGTCGCTCAAGGCCACCGAGGTCATCAAGGCGCTGATGAAGATGGGCATGATGGTTACCATCAACCAGCATCTCGACCAGGAAACGGCGATGATTGTTGTCGAGGATCTTGGCCACAAGGCCTTTGCCGCAACACTTGACGACCCGGATGCCTTCCTCGATGTCGAGCAAGTCGATCACAAAGACAGCCAACTGTTACCGCGCGCACCGGTGGTGACGGTGATGGGCCACGTTGACCATGGCAAGACCTCCCTGCTCGACTACATCCGTCGCGCCAAGGTGGCGGCGGGCGAGGCTGGCGGGATTACTCAGCACATCGGCGCTTATCACGTCGAAACGCCGCGCGGCATGGTGACCTTCCTCGATACGCCGGGTCACGCCGCCTTTACGGCGATGCGCGCCCGCGGCGCCAAGGCTACCGATATCGTGATTCTGGTGGTCGCTGCCGACGACGGTGTCATGCCGCAGACCAAGGAGGCCATTCATCATGCCAAGGCGGCGAACGTACCGCTGGTCGTGGCAATGACCAAGATCGACAAGCCCGATGCCAATCCGGACCGCGTCCGTCAGGAACTGGTCGCCGAAGGCGTGGTGCCAGAGGAATATGGTGGCGAAGTACCGTTTGTAGCGGTGTCTGCAAAAACCGGTCAAGGGGTCGACGATCTGCTGGAAAACGTCCTGTTGCAGGCCGAAGTACTGGAGTTGAAAGCCCCCGTGGATTCTCTCGCCAAAGGACTGGTCATCGAGGCGCGCCTGGATAAAGGCAAGGGTCCGGTGGCGACTGTGCTGGTGCAGTCGGGTACCTTGAAGCGCGGTGACGTGCTGTTGTGCGGACAAGTGTTTGGTCGTGTGCGGGCCATGCTCGATGAAACCGGGCGGCCGATCGATGCCGCCGGTCCATCGATTCCGGTCGAAATCCAGGGCTTGTCGGATGTGCCTTCCGCGGGAGACGAAGCGATGGCGCTGGCCGACGAAAAGAAGGTGCGCGAGATTGCCTTGTTCCGGCAGGGCAAATTCCGCGATGTGCGCTTGGCCAAGCAGCAGGCCGCCAAGCTGGAGAATATCTTCGAGCAGATGGGCGAGGGCGAAGTCAAGACCCTGGCGCTGATCATCAAGTCCGACGTGCAAGGCTCGCAAGAAGCGCTCGCGCAGTCGTTGGTCAAGCTGTCGACCGACGAAGTCAAGGTCAAAGTCATTCACGCGGCGGTCGGTGGCATTTCCGAGTCCGACGTCAACCTTGCCCAGGCGTCCAAGGCCGTCATCATTGGCTTCAACACCCGCGCCGATGCCGGTGCGCGCAAGGCTGCCGAAAACTTCGGGGTCGATATTCGCTACTACAATGTCATTTACGATGCGGTTGATGAAGTGAAGGCGGCCCTGACGGGCATGCTGTCGCCCGAAAAGCGCGAGCACGTGCTCGGTATGGTCGAGATTCGCCAGGTCTTCCGTATCTCCAGGGTCGGTGCGGTGGCGGGTTGCATGGTGACATCCGGTGTCGTCAAACGCTCTGCCCAGGTACGTTTGCTGCGTGACAACGTGGTGATCCATACCGGCGAACTCGATTCGCTCAAGCGCTTCAAGGATGACGCGCGCGAGGTGAAGGAAGGCTTCGAGTGCGGCCTGTCGCTGAAAAACTACAATGACATCAACGAAGGCGACCATCTCGAGGTGTTCGAGATCCAGGAAGTCGCCCGCAGCCTGTAAGAATAATCTATGGCCCCGCACGCTCGCATACCCGGCTCGCTGCCCCCCTTGAAATCACCCGAAGCGGTGACCGGGGGGCGGATGCCCTCTTGGGGCTGCCCGGCGAGGGCATAGGCGATGGTGACACGGCAAGCCCATGGGCACGGATTTTCCCGCAGCGACCGCGTTGCCGAGCAGATCCGCCGCGATCTGACGGAATTGCTGCGGCAGGTGAAAGATCCCCGTGTGGCGGAGGTATTGCCGCTGCTCACCATCACCGATGTCGAGGTAACCTCCGATTACACCCATGCCAAGGTTTTCTACACTTCCCTGGCCGGGGCGGAGCGCGCCAAGGACATCGCCAAGGGCCTGGGACACGCTGCCATCTTTCTGCGGCGCGAACTTGGCCGGCGTCTGCGCATCCACCATATCCCCGAGTTGCACTTCACCTACGACGCGTCCGTTGAGCGCGGCAGCCGGCTGTCACGCCTGATCGACGAGGTCGTGGCTGCCGACGCCTCCAGCGGCGAGCAATGAGCACTCCCCCCCAACGCTGCCGTGCAGCGTTCTCCCCCCGCAGGGGGCCAAGCAACGCCTGGGGCGGCCCGGCGTGTTTCCTGAAGGAGCAATGAACGCCCCGCGCCGGCCGCCACGCCGCAAGGTGGACGGGGTGTTGTTGCTTGACAAGCCGCTTGGCATAAGTTCGAACGCCGCTTTGCAACAGGCGCGGCGCTTGTTCAATGCGGCCAAAGCCGGGCATACCGGCACGCTCGACCCTTTGGCGACCGGTCTGCTGCCCCTGTGTTTTGGCGAGGCCACCAAGTTTGCCGGTGAACTGTTGCATGCCGACAAAGGCTATTGCGCCACGGTGCAACTCGGCGTGGTTACCGATACGGCAGATGCGGAAGGCCGCGTACTGGAAACTCGTCCGGTGACTGTAGACGCGGCGCAGGTGCGTGCCGTGCTGCCACGCTTCATGGGGCTCCAGCAACAAGTTCCGCCGATGTATTCCGCATTGAAACGTGATGGCACGCCGCTATACGAACTGGCGCGGCAAGGCATCGAGGTGGCGCGCACGCCGCGCGCGATCACCATTCATTCTCTTGAATTGTCTGCCTGGTCGGGTGATCGCTTCAATCTGGCGGTGGCCTGCAGCAAGGGGACTTATGTGCGCACCCTGGCGGCGGATATTGGTCAGGCGCTCGGTTGCGGTGCGCACCTTGCCGCACTGCGGCGCACACGGGTCGGGATGCTGGATGTGCGAAATGCCATCTCCCTTGAATCGATTGACAACCTGCCGGCAGCGCGGCGGGATGAATTGCTGATGCCGCCGGATGCACTTCTGGCGGACCTGCCTGCCGTGTTGTTGCCGGAGCAGGATGTTGCGCACCTGTTGCTTGGCCAGCCGATTCGCTGGGCCGCAGCACCCGCTGCGCGCTGTCGCCTCACCGGACCGCGCGGTTTTTTCGGCCTTGGTGAAATTTCAGCAGATGGCTGGTTGCGGCCGAAGCGTCTGATGGCCACTGCGGCCGACGTTTGCCGGTGAAAACATGGGCAAGCATTTGAATATTCGGGTTAACGGCGGGTATAATCGCCGGCCTTGCCGAAAGCAATGACGGCGAGTTTCAGTTACGGCATTACCCCAATGGCAATGCCAATACTGGAAATTCACTTTCGTGGGCGCGGTGCTCTATCAAACCGGGGCGGCGCCTGTTTCCTATCCAGCGTTTGAGAGAAAACAACATGGCCATTAATACCGCCGCCAAGGCGAAAATTGTTACCGATTTCCAGCGTGCCCAGGGCGACACGGGTTCCCCCGAAGTGCAAGTCGCTTTGCTGACTGCCCGTATCAACGACCTCACCGGTCACTTCAAGGCACACGTCAAGGACCACCATTCCCGTCGCGGCCTGCTCAAAATGGTGAGCCAGCGCCGCAAGATGCTCGATTATCTCAAGGGAAAAAATGCCGACAGCTATCGTGAGCTGATTGCGCGCCTTGGCCTCCGCAAGTAACACTGCTGTTCTCGTTACCCGATTGCTGTGCCGGTGCAGCTGCAGGCTGTGCCGGCTTCCTTTTTGAAAGGAATTGCTGTGCTGACACCCATCAAGAAAAGCTTTGCCTACGGCGCCCATACCGTGACGCTGGAAACTGCCGAGATCGCGCGCCAATCAACTGGCGCCGTGCTGGTCAACGTCGATGACACCGTCGTGCTCGCCACGGTCGTCGCCAAAGATGTCGCCAAGACCGGTCAGGACTTCTTCCCGCTGACGGTCGACTATATTGAAAAAGTCTATGCTGCCGGCCGCATCCCGGGCGGTTTCTTCAAGCGCGAGGGACGCCCCTCCGAGAAGGAGGTCCTGACTTCGCGGCTGATCGATCGTCCGATCCGTCCGCTGTTCCCCGACGGCTTTTACAACGAAGTACAAGTCATCATTCACGTGCTGTCGAGCAATCCCGAAGTCGATCCGGACATTCCGGCGATGATCGGCGCTTCGGCGGCGCTGGCGATTTCCGGCATTCCCTTCAGCGGCCCGATCGGTGCCGCGCGGGTTGGCTACATCGCTGACCAGTATGTGCTGAACCCGACGTTCAGCCAGTTGGTCGAGAGCAAGCTTAATCTCGTCGTTGCCGGTACTCAGGCAGCCGTGCTGATGGTTGAATCCGAAGCCCGGGAACTGTCCGAGGAGGTCATGCTGGGTGCCGTCGTTTTTGGCCACGAGCAGTTGCAGGCAGCCATCAAGGCCATCAATGAACTGGTTGAAGAGGCTGGCAAGCCCGAGTGGGACTGGCAGCCGCCGGCCAAGGACGAAGCCCTGATTGCCAAGGTCGTGGCATTGGCCGAAGCCGATCTGCGCGAAGCCTATCGCATCACCAGCAAGCAAGCGCGCACCCAAAAGTGCCGCGAGATCTCGAACAAGGTCATCGAGGCGGTGTGCACCGGTGACGGTGCCCCTGATACAACCTCTGTCGGCAACCTGATTTTTGATATTGAAGCCAGGATCGTGCGCAGCCAGATTCTTAATGGCGAACCGCGTATCGACGGTCGCGATACGCGTACCGTGCGCCCGATTGCCATCCGCCACGGTGTGCTGGCACGCACCCACGGTTCGGCGTTGTTTACCCGCGGTGAAACCCAGGCACTGGTCATCGCCACGCTGGGTACCGGCCGCGATGAGCAGATCATCGATGCCCTGCAAGGCGAGCATCGTGACCGCTTCATGCTCCACTACAACATGCCGCCTTTCGCGACGGGCGAAACCGGCCGCGTCGGCACCCCGAAGCGTCGTGAGATCGGCCACGGCCGCCTTGCCAAGCGCGCCCTGCTTGCCGTACTGCCGTCTCCGGAAGATTTCAGCTATTCGATGCGCGTGGTGTCCGAGATTACCGAATCGAATGGTTCCTCTTCGATGGCTTCGGTGTGCGGCGGTTCGCTCGCCCTGATGGATGCCGGTGTGCCGCTGAAGGCGCATGTGGCAGGCATCGCCATGGGCCTGATCAAGGACGGCAACCGTTTTGCCGTGCTGACCGATATCCTCGGCGACGAAGATCACCTGGGTGACATGGACTTCAAGGTGGCGGGTACCGAAGCTGGTATCACCGCGCTGCAGATGGACATCAAGATTCAGGGCATCACCAAGGAGATCATGCAGGTCGCACTGGCGCAGGCCAATGAAGCGCGTCTGCACATTCTCGGCATCATGAATGCCTCGATGGGCGGCCACCGTGTGGATGTCTCCGATTATGCTCCACGCATGATCACGATCAAGATCAATCCGGAAAAAATCCGTGATGTCATCGGCAAGGGTGGTGCAGTCATCCGTGCCCTGACGGAAGAAACCGGTTGCGTCATCGACATCGGTGAAGATGGCACCGTGACCATCTCGTCCGTCAATTCCGATGCCGCGCAGGTCGCCAGGAAACGCATCGAGGACATCACCGCGGAAGTCGAGGTCGGCAAGATCTACGAAGGCACGGTGCTGCGTCTGCTTGATTTCGGCGCGATCGTTCAGATCATGCCGGGCAAGGATGGTCTGCTGCATATTTCCCAGATCGCCAACGAGCGCGTCAATGCCGTTGCCGATCATCTGAAGGAAGGCCAGCTGGTTCGCGTCAAGGTCATCGAGACCGATGACAAGGGTCGCGTGCGCCTGTCCATGAAGGCATTGTTGGCCGAACCCTCTGGTGAGGCCGCGGCGCATTAAGCAAGCGCCAGGGCAGGACAACAAAAAAGGACGCCTTGGCGTCCTTTTTTGTTTGGTTTTGTTTGGCTATGGGGCTTCGGTCGCCGTACTTGACTGCGCTGCACGAAGACGCTGGCTTACGCCGAAAGCAAATGGCGTAATTTCACTTCGCTATTTGTTTCTCCCTGCGCTCTTCGAGTTCCTTGCAATCGATGCACATGGTTGCGGTCGGGCGCGCTTCCAGGCGTTTCAGGCCGATTTCAACACCGCAACTTTCGCAGTAACCATATTCACCCTCTTCGATGAGGTTGATCGACTCGTCGATCTTCTTGATCAGTCTGCGTTCGCGGTCGCGATTGCGCAGTTCGAGGGCGATATCGGATTCCTGGCTGGCCCGGTCATTCGGGTCGGCAAATACCGTTGCCTCATCCTGCATGGTATGTACCGTGCGCTCTATGTCGCCCGCCAGTTCGAGTTTGAGAGTATCCAGAATTTTCCGGAAATGCGCGAGTTGCTTCGCGCTCATGTACTCCTCGTTCTTCTTGGGAACGTAAGGGGAAAACTGTTTTTGCTGAAACTCTTCGGCCATCTTTGCTCCGCCCGACAAAAATACGACGTTATAAACGAAACATCCCTTTGCCGCAAGTCCCTGCCGCGCGGCCCAAGACTTAGTTCGCCTGGTTGGTGTCATCCATTGCAAGTTTTACTCCAAAACCGATCAGGGCCACACCCGCCAGGCGTCGTGCAAGAGCCCGCAACCAGTCCATGCGCGCCAGTCGTTGTGCAGCCCAATGGCCGGAAAAGACCAGAACTGTCTGATAGAGCAGGCTGATAACAGTGACATGCAGGAGCAGCGCCGCCAGCGTGGTTGCTGACGCAGCGGTGCTGATGAACAACGGAAAGAAGGCGACAAAGAACAGCATGGCCTTCGGGTTGGTCAGGCAAATTGTCAGCGCACGGCGGAAACTGCTCCAGGCCTGTTGGGCCGGTGGTGTTGCGGCGCGGGGCGCGGTCGGCTTGCGCAGCAACTGCAAGCCGATCCAGCACAGGTAGCCGGCGCCGAACATCTGTAGTGCGCCAAATATTTCCGGATGGAGTTGCAGCAGCGCAGCCAGGCCCAGTGCGGCTCCCAGCATCCACACCGCATCGCCGACCAGTGTGCCGGCAACGGCGGCCATGCCGCCGGAAACGCCATGGCGTCCGGTCGCGGCAAGAATCGCAAATGTTCCCGGCCCGGGAATCAACTGGAAGATCAGGACCGCGGCGATGAAACTGGCGTAATGCTGGATGTCGAACATGGCTTGATTCTTTCCTACAGTTTCTGCTCGACCCAGGCCTTGACGCTGGCGAGTGCTGCCGGCAGGTTTTCCGGTTGCGTGCCGCCGGCCTGTGCCATATCCGGCCGGCCGCCGCCCTTGCCGCCAATCTGCTGGGCGACGCTGTTCACCAGTTCGCCGGCTTTCAGTTTCGCGGTGAGATTGGCCGTGACACCGGCAATCAGGGATACTTTACCGCCAGTAACGCTGGCCAGCACGATGGCGGCGCTCTTGAGTTTGTCCTTGAGCTTGTCGAGTGTTTCGCGCAGGGTTGCCACATCAGCGCCGTCGAGCGTGGCGGCCAACACCTTGATGCCCTTGACGTCGGCGGCCTGCGCGGTGAGGTCGTCGCCTTGCGCGGAAGCCAGCCTGCCCTTCAGGGCCGCGAGTTCGCGCTCCAGCCTGCGCACCTGATCGAGTACCGCAACGACGCGCGCCGGTGCGTCCCTGGGCAGCACCTTCAGCGTGCCGGCCACGCCGCCCAGCATGGCTTCCATCTCCTGCATGTAGTGCAACGCATTGTCGCCGGTGACGGCCTCGACACGGCGCACGCCGGCCGCCACGCCACCTTCTGCGGAAATGCTGAACAGGCCGATGTCGCCGCTGCGCGACACGTGGGTACCGCCGCACAGTTCGCGCGAGGAGCCGATGTCGAGCACGCGCACCGTGTCGCCGTATTTTTCGCCGAACAGCATCATCGCGCCCAGTTTCTGCGCCTCGACGATCGGCATGACGCGGCAAACGGTCGGCGTGTTAGCAAGGACTTCGGCATTGATGATGTTCTCGACCCGGCGAATCTCCTCGTCGCTCAGTGGCTGGTTATGCACGAAGTCGAAGCGCGTCTTGTCGGGATCGACCTGCGAGCCCTTCTGCTGGACATGATCGCCGAGCACCTCGCGCAGCGCCTTGTGCAGCAGGTGAGTGGCCGAATGGTTGCGCATCGTGCGCAGGCGCGCCAGCACATCGACCTTCGCCGTCACGCCATTGCCGACTTTCAGCGCGCCGGTCTTGACGATGCCATGGTGGCCGAAGACACTCGCCTGTATCTTCTGCGTATCCTCGACGGCGAAGATGCCGTGCACGGATTGGAGCAAGCCGCGGTCGCCGACCTGGCCGCCCGACTCTGCATAAAAGGGCGTGTTGTCGAGCACGATGACGCCAATTTCGCCTTCATCGAGCTGATTGACCGCGATACCGTCCATGTAGATGGCCAGCACGTTGGCCTTGAATTCCAGATTGTCATAACCCTGAAAGGCGGTTGCCGGGCCGTCGTACTCGAGTTGCGCGGCCATCCTGAACTTGCCGGTGGCGCGCGCCTGCTCCTTCTGCTGCGCCATCGCCTTGTCGAAGGCGGCGGCGTCCACCGTCACGCCGTGCTCGCGGCAGATGTCGGCCGTGAGGTCGAGGGGGAAGCCGTAGGTGTCGTGCAGTTTGAAGGCGGTGTCGCCGTCGAAGACCTGCAGGCCTTTCTGTGCCAGTGCTGCAAGGTCGGCCTCGACGATGCTCATGCCATGCTCGATGGTGGTGAAGAAACGCTCCTCCTCCAGCCTGAGCGTATCCATTACCCTGGACTGCGCCTGCGCCAGCTCGGGGTAGGCGAGTCCCATCTCGGCGACCAGATCGGGCACCAGTTTGTAAAAGAACGGCGTGCGTACGCCAAGCTTGTAGCCATGGCGGATGGCGCGGCGGATGATGCGGCGCAGCACGAAGCCGCGTCCCTCGTTGCCCGGAATCACGCCGTCGGCGAGGAGAAAGGCGCAGGCGCGAATATGGTCGGCGAGGACGCGCAAGCTCGGACTTTCGCTATCGGGGCATTGCGTTTCGCGCGCGGCGGCCTGCACCAAGTGCTGCATCAGGTCGATTTCGTAGTTGCTATGCACATGCTGCAGCACTGCGGCAACGCGCTCCAGTCCCATGCCCGTGTCGACGCTCGGCTTGGGCAGGGGATGCATCACGCCGTGTTCGTCGCGGTTGAACTGCATGAACACGTTGTTCCAGATCTCGATGTAGCGATCACCGTCTTCCTCCGGCGAACCGGGGGGGCCGCCGGGAATCTCCGGCCCGTGATCGTAAAAGATCTCGGTGCACGGACCACAGGGGCCGGTGTCGCCCATCATCCAGAAGTTGTCTGAAGCGTAGCGCGCGCCCTTGTTGTCGCCGATGCGCACGACACGCTCGACCGGTATGCCGACCACCTTGGTCCAGATCTCGTAGGCCTCATCATCCTCGGCATATACCGTCACCCAGAGCTTCTCTTTGGGCAGCTTGAAGACATCCGTCAGCAGTTCCCAGGCATACTTGATCGCATCGTGCTTGAAATAATCGCCGAAGCTGAAGTTGCCGAGCATCTCGAAAAAGGTGTGATGCCGGGCCGTGTAGCCGACGTTCTCCAGGTCGTTGTGCTTGCCGCCGGCGCGCACGCATTTCTGCGAAGTGGTGGCGCGTGAATAGGGGCGCTTGTCGAAGCCGAGAAATACGTCCTTGAACTGGTTCATCCCGGCATTGGTGAATAACAATGTCGGATCGTCGAACGGCACCAGCGACGACGAGGCAACAATCTGGTGGCCTTTTGACTCAAAGAACCTGAGAAATTTTTCGCGGATTTCGGCGCTTTTCATGGCATGGCGTGGAATGAGAAACAAAGTAGCGATTTTACGCGAAGCCGACAGCAAAAACCTTGCTGTAAAGCAGCGGTGGATGTGTCCTCGTGTCAATCAATGTACTATGGCCGGCAGTAGAAACTAAGCGTGCTTTGACCCGGATCGGCGCTGCGACAAAGACTGAGAGCCTGAAATTGTGTGATATGACCCTGGCCAGATAACCATGGAAAAGAACATTGGCCGCTTTGAAATTCGCGGTGAACTGGGGCGCGGCGCGCAAAGCGTTGTCTATCTCGCCTGGGATCCGCAGTTGCAGCGTGAGGTGGCAATCAAGACGCTGCATTTTTCACGAGCCGATCCGGCGCGCAATGCGCTGTTGCTTGACGAGGCACGCATGGTGGGCCGATTTCGTCACCCCCATGTGGTGCCGATTTACGATGCCGGCGAGCAGGACGGCGATCCCTACCTGGTATTCGAGCGAGTCGTTGGCAGGAATCTCGCCGATGTCCTGAAGGGCGAAGGGCCCTTGCCGGTCATCCGGGCTGCCACACTGATGCTGCAGATTGCCGATGTGCTGGCCGAGGCGCACGCCATGGGCATCATCCACCGTGATCTCAAACCATCCAACATTCTGCTTGACGCCCGCGACGGTGCGCCGCGCGTGATGGATTTCGGCATCGCTTCGCCAGTGTCTGGCGCAGGCAAGCCGGAAGGCGAAGCGCTGATGGGCACCCCGCCCTATCTGGCCCCTGAATACATCACCCTGCAACGGGTTACGCCCCAGGTCGATGTCTTTGCGGCCGGGCTGGTCTTGCTGGAAATGCTTACCGGGAAGCGGGTTTTCGATGGCGGAACGGTCGATTCGATCCTCTATCGCATTGCCTGCGAGCCGGTGACCTTGCCCCAGGCGCCGCCCATCGACCCGCGACTGGGCGGCATCATCCTGCGCGCCTGCGCTCTCGATCCATCCCGGCGCTATGCCAGCGCTGTCGAATTGCGTGATGCCTTGAACGGTTTTCTCGGCGCTGGTTCAGTTGAGCAGGTCGCCGTCCAGACGGCAAAAGCGCAGGGCGATACGCTTGAATTCCTGTTGCGGCGCATGCGCCACAAGTCCGACTTTCCGGCACTCTCCGAATCAGTATCGGCCATCAACAAACTGACCGCGGCGGAGGGTGAGAGTGTCTCGGCGCTGTCGGACACCATCCTCAAGGACTATGCACTCACCAACAAGATTTTGCGGCTGGTGAATTCGGCTTATTACCGTCAGGTCGGCGGCGGCAACATCAGCACCGTGTCACGCGCCGTGATCGTGCTCGGTTTCGACACCATTCGCAATATTGCCCTGACGGTGTTGCTGTTCGAGCATCTGCAAGACAAGGCCAATGCGCGCGAGTTGAAAGAAGCCTTTTTGCGCGCCAACCTGGCCGGCCTGGTCGCGAAAGACATCTGCAAAAGCCCCCTGCTGGGACGCCAGGGTGAGGAGGCCTTCATCTGCGCACTGTTCCATGGTCTCGGGAAACTGCTGGCGCAATACTATTTTCCCGAGGAGGTCGAGGAGATCAACAAGCTGGTGCAATACAGGAAACTTTCGGAGCGCTCCGCGGCGACGGCGATCCTGGGCATTTCCTACGATGATCTGGGGATCGGTATCGCCGGGAGCTGGGGTTTCCCATCGACCATCATTGAAAGCATGCGGCCTTTGCCGGTGGATGAACTGCGCAAGCCCAATACCACCCGGGAAGCCTTGCATGTCGCAGCTGCCTTTGGCAACGAACTGTGTGATCTGGTGAGCGGCACGCCACCCGAGCAACGTGATCTGGTGCTGCGCAAGATCAGCCAGCGCTTCGGTGCGAGCCTCCAGGTCAGCGACCGACAGGTGCAAACCGCCGTGGAAAATTCCATGGTGGAATTGGTCCAGCTTGCTGCGGTTTTGCGCGTAAACATCAAGCAAAGTACGTTCGCGCGCCATGTGGCTGCCTTTGCCAGTGGTGTGGCGGGTGCCGACGAATGCCTGTCGCCGCCGGTTGCCGCCGCACATGATCAACTGGCCGATACCCTGCTGGGCGATTCGGCCCTGCTCGACGGGCTGGAGGACACCGCCATTGCCGGGGTGCCGGATGACGCGCAGGCCGTCCTGACCGCCGGCATTCAGGACATCAGCAACTCGCTGGTGGACGATTTTGCGCTCAATGACATCTTGCGCATCATTCTCGAAACCATCTACCGGGCGATGGGTTTCAAGCGGGTATTGCTCGCCCTGCGTGATGTCAAGACCGGCCGCATGGCGGGGCGCTTCGGCTTTGGGCCGGACGTCAATGAACTGGTGCGGCAGTTCCGCTTTCCGCTCGGCAGTCAGATGGACGATGTCTTTCTGCTGGCGACGGGGCGTGGTGTCGATATCATCATCAATGATATCGACGACCCGAAAATCGCCGACAAGGTGCCGCAATGGTTTCGCGAGCGCATACCCGCCAAGACCTTCGTGTTGTTTCCCCTCAACATCAAGGGGAAGTCGGTGGCATTGATTTACTGCGACAAGGACAGGCCCGGCTCGATCAACATTCCGGAAAAGGAGTTGGCGCTCCTCAAGACCCTGCGCAATCAGGCCTTGCTGGCGATCAAGCAGGTCAGCTGATCACGCGGGTTGTTCCGCGAGTCTGGCCACGGGCCGCTGGTCGATCGGCAGATTGATCGCCATCGCCAGTACGCCGAGCCCGATGATGATGCCCCAGACGATGTCGTAGCTGCCGGTGCTGTCGAACAGGACACCGCCAAGCCAGGCGCCGAGGAAGCTGCCGATCTGATGGCTGAAGAAGACAAAGCCGCCGAGCATTGACAGATAGGCAACACCAAACACCTGCGCAACAATGCCATTGGTCAATGGCACGGTAGACAACCACAAAAAGCCGATGGCCATGGCGAACAGGTAGGCGGAGGTCGGCGTCAGCGGCGCGGCGAGGAAGGCGATAATGACGATGCTGCGCGTGAGATAGATGCCGGCGAGCAGATGTTTCTTGCTGTGGCGGGCGCCCAGCCAGCCGGCGGTCAATGTGCCAAAGATGTTGAAGAGGCCGATCAACGCCAGACAGGTCACGCCGACGTTGGCCGTCAGGCCTTGGTCGGAGAGGTAGGCGGGCAGGTGCACACCGATGAATACCACCTGAAAACCGCAGACGAAATAGCCCAGGGTCAGCAGCTTGAAGCCGTTGTGGGCGAACGCCTCCTGAATCGCGCTCCAGGCCGATTGCGGGTGGCGGTCGGCGGCGAGATCGCGGTGCGGCTCGGCCAGCACGGCGGAAAGGGGCGCCATCAGTGCGGCGATGGCGGCGAGGATCAACAAGGCTTCAAGCCAGCCGAAGCCGCTGATCAGCGACTGCGATACCGGCAACAGGGCGAACTGGCCGAAGGAGCCGGCCGCGCCGGCGATGCCGAGCGCCATGCTGCGCTTTTCCGGCGGCGTGATGCGACCGAGCACGCCATAGATGATGCTGAAAGTGGTGCCGGATAGCCCGATGCCGATCAGGATGCCGGCGGAAAAAACAAAACCGGTGCTGCTGGTAGCATAGGCCATGCCGATCAGCCCCAACACGTAGAGCACGGAGCCGACCACCAGTACCTTGCCGGCGCCGTAGCGGTCGGCGATCAGGCCGGTGAGCGGCTGCGTGATGCCCCACAGCAGGTTCTGCATCGCCAGTGCGAAGGCAAACGTCTCACGTCCCCAACCATGCGCCAGCGTCATCGGCTGCAGGAACAGGCCGAAGCCGTGGCGTACGCCCATCGCCAGCGTCAGTATCAGGCCGCCGCAGATGAGGACGAGGGCGGGGGTTCTCCAGTTTGCTTGCATGGTAAAAGTCGGCGCTGGTGGTACGGCGAATGTTGCTGAGCGCCGCATAATAGCGGCTTTGATCAAGTGAATAACCTGAAAATGAACAAGGCTTTTGTGCGTGAAAACGAATCTGGCGAAGACGACGACGGTGAAGAACCCGTCGGTGCGTCGTCATTGCCTGCCGGGTCCAAAAATTATCTGACGCCGGCCGGGCATGCCGCACTGCGCGCGGAGTTCGAACAATTGGTGAAGGTGGAGCGGCCGCAACTGGTGCAAGTAGTGTCCTGGGCAGCCAGCAATGGCGACCGTTCGGAAAATGGCGACTACATCTACGGCAAGAAGCGTCTGCGCGAGATCGATCGACGTCTGCGTTATCTGACCAAGCGCCTCGACAACGCCGAAGTGGTTGACCCGGCACATCAGTCGAATCTCGATCAGGTGTTTTTCGGCGCCATGGTGACGGTTGCGTATCAGGATGCCGAAAAAAGCATTGAGGCAAGCTACCGCATTGTCGGGGTCGACGAGGCAGATCCCGTTACGGGTGCGATCAGCTGGATCTCGCCACTGGCGCGCGCCCTGCTCAAGGCGCGGGAGGGCGACATCGTGAAATTCCACAGCCCGGCCGGCCCGCGCGAAATGGAAATCATCGAAATCAGCTACGACTCTTGAAAATTCGCACTTGGCCACAACATCGCCAAGGTAATTATTTTCGCTTTCAGGAGAATCGTCCGCATGACTATCGCCACGCCAACCACGCCAGCCGCACCAGACGCCACCCGCGCCACCCCCGAAACCCTAGGCTTCCAGACCGAGGTGAAGCAGCTGCTGCACCTCATGATCCATTCGCTGTACAGCAACCGCGAAATCTTCCTGCGCGAACTGATTTCGAACGCCTCCGACGCCTGCGACAAGCTGCGTTTCGAGTCGCTGCACAACGCAGCACTGATGGAAGATGGCGCGGAATTCAAGATCCGCATCGGCTACGACAAGGACGCCCGCACCCTGACCATTGCCGACAACGGCATCGGCATGAATCGCGACGAGGTAATCGCCAATCTCGGCACCATCGCCAAGTCGGGCACGCGCGAGTTCTTTTCCCAGCTCAGCGGCGACCAGCAGAAAGATGCCAACCTGATCGGCCAGTTCGGCGTCGGCTTCTACTCCTCATTCATCGTCGCCGACCGCGTGACGGTGCTTACCCGCCGCGCCGGCGAGAACGCCGACCAGGGTGTCGAATGGAGTTCCGATGGTGGCGGCGAATTCAGCATCGCGATGATCGACCGCTCCGCGCGTGGCACCGAGATCACCCTGCATCTGCGCGATGGCCAGGACGACCTGCTCTCCAGCTGGAAACTCAAATCGATCATCCACAAATACTCCGATCACATCGTCCAGCCCATCGTGATGAAAGCCGAGAAGTGGGACGAGGAGAAGAAGGCCCAGGTCGAGACGGACGAGGATGAGACGGTCAATCAGGCTTCCGCCCTGTGGGCCAAGCCGAAAAGCGAAATTTCCGAGGACGACTACAAGGCCTTCTACAAGCATGTCGGCCACGACTACGACGACCCGCTGGCGTGGACCCACGCGCGCGTCGAGGGCAAGAGCGAATATACCCAGCTGCTCTACATCCCTGCGCATGCGCCCTTCGACATGTGGGATCGCAACGCGCGCCACGGCATCAAGCTCTACGTGCGCCGCGTCTTCATCATGGACGACGCCGAACAGTTGATGCCGCTGTATCTGCGTTTCGTCCGTGGCGTGGTCGATTCGGCCGATCTGCCGCTCAACGTGTCGCGCGAAATTCTGCAGGAATCGAAGGACATCGAGGCCATCCGCAAGGGCTGCACCGGCAAGGTGCTGGGGCTGCTGACGGACCTCGCCGGGAATGACCAGGAGAAGTACGCCAAGTTCTGGGGCGAGTTCGGCAAGGTGCTCAAGGAAGGCGTCGGCGAAGACTTCGCCAACAAGGAAAAGATCGCCGGTCTGCTGCGTTTTGCCTCGACGCAAACAGACACCAGGGACGAAACCGTCACGCTGGCCGACTACCTCGGCCGCATGAAGCCCGAACAGGAAAAGATCTACTACGTCACCGCCGAAACCTTCAATGCCGCGAAGAACAGCCCGCACCTGGAAGTCTTCCGCAAGAAGGGCATTGAAGTCTTGTTGCTGACCGACCGCGTCGACGAGTGGGTGGTCAGCCACCTCACCGAGTTCGACGGCAAGCAACTTGTCTCGGTGGCCAAGGGTGGCCTCGACCTCGGCAAGCTCGAAGACGAAGCCGAGAAGAAGGAACAGGAAAAGGACGCCGACGAGTTCAAGGAGCTGACGGAAAAGATCGCCAAGTCGCTGACCGAGCGCGTCAAGGAAGTTCGTGTGACGCACCGTCTCACCGACAGTCCAGCCTGTCTGGTAGCCGACGAGCACGACGTTTCCGGCAATCTGGCACGCATCCTCAAGGCGGCTGGGCAAAGCGCTCCCATGGCCAAGCCGATCCTCGAGATCAACCCGAAGCATCCGGTGGTGTTGCGTCTCAAGTACGAGGAGGCCAAGTTCGACGACTGGTCGGCCGTGCTCTTCGAACAGGCCCTGCTCGCCGAAGGCGGCCAGCTCGACGATCCGGCCAGCTTCGTCAAGCGCATCAACGAGCTGATGCTGTCGATGACGCTAAAAGGTTGAAATGAAACTGCGGGGCCTGCCCCCGATCATGGATGAAAGAGCCCGGGTGCTGATCCTGGGCTCTTTTCCGTCCACGGCCTCGCTGGCGCTGCAACAGTATTACGCCCACCGGCAGAACCAGTTCTGGAAGATTCTCGGCGCGCTGCTGGAACAGCCGCTGCCGGCGCTGGATTACCCGGCGCGCCAACAGGCAGTGCGCACCGCGGGCATCGCCATCTGGGATGTCTATGGTGAATGCGAGCGGGCAGGCAGTCTCGACAGCGCGATTCACAACGCCATTCCCAACGATTTCGCTGCCCTGCAAAAGTCGGCGCTGGCTGGACGGCGTGCCGGCGGATTTCCCGCCTTGCAGCGGGTCTGCTTCAACGGTCAGCTGGCCGGGCGGTTTGCGCCACAACTCGCCGCGCTGGGTTTCGAGACGCTGATCCTGCCGTCCACCAGTCCGGCCAATGCCACCTGGAGCTTCGAGCGCAAGCTGGCGGCATGGCGGGAAGGACTGGATATTTTCGAGTAATTTCCTGGCGGGCGATTCATGCTTATTGTCGTATCCCCATGCTGATAAGCAGTTCGACGATGCCGACACTTTCAGGGGCGTTGGAGTGTTTTGCCAAGGATAGAACGGTTTCTCCCTTTCTCGTGCAGGCCGAAACGTCAGCGCCTCGCTCAATGAGGAGTTTGGCAATTGCGCTGCTGCCGCCCGAAAGCGCGAGCAACAGCGGCGTAAATCCCAGGCTGTCGCGTACATTGATCTGAGCGCCTTTCTTGATCAATGCCGCGGCAATGGCCTGGTAGCCGTGAGTCGTTTTGCCGCAAGCGATCAGCAGTGGGGTCAGCCCCAGCTTGTCCCTCGAATTTACATCCGCCCCGGCATCCAGAAGAATTTTTGCAACCACGGTGTGGCCCTTTTTCAAGGCAAGCATCAGAGGTGTATTCCGGTCCTCATCGTAGGTTTCGATGTTGAAGTTCGAGCGGATAAACAGGTCAATCAGCTCGCGGTCGCCATCACGCAAGGCACGCAAGAAATTCTCTTTTCTCAGGCCGACGCCGCGCCGTTCAAGTTCGCGCATTGCATCTTCTGTTTTCTCCGCCTCCCGGAGTGTTGCCAATTCGCCGAGTTCTCTCAGCATCATGATTTCCTTCATTACCTCTTTCGGAAATCCCTTTCTGCCGCCACGCGCGTCCATCAGCAGCTCGCTGAAATAATCCCCGATTTCCGGTTTGCCCCAAAGTTGCTCGATCCTTGTCAGGACGCGGTCAAAACCCTTTTCCAAATGAGCGGGGTAGCGAACGCCCAGGCTTTCAAAAAGAGGATGTTTCATTTGGATGCCTTTTGCACATCGAACGCAGTTGCCGTTTCGCTTGGTGGTTTACAGAGTGGTGAATGTTCGCAGAAGTTGCATGAAACTGCTAACGCGAATGCAGGGAATCAAGTTTGCGCGCTGCCCCGCCCATCCTCGAAAGCAATCCGCGCCATCCTGACGCTATCCTGTCTCGTAGTATTTCCTTCACAATTGGTCGCTCCGCTCTGCCGCGCCGTCCCGCCAGCGCCGACTTTTAGTTGCGGCTTAACGCCCGCTAACAACGCGGCTTCAGCTTCCTCTGAAACTGCGTTTTGGCGGTATAGTCCCGGTTCATGACCGCTCCCGACGCTTCCGTTGCCACCAAACATGTCGCCGAACACCGGTTGGCCCTCCCCGAGATCGTTGATGCACTGATTGAAGCGGGCCAGGTGCCGCGCGCCGAGGCTGAGCTATTCCGCCAGGAACGCCGCTATTACCGCGGTGATCGCCACCCGTTGAGCGTCATTGCCGAGCAGCGCTGGAAATCGCTGGAGCCACCCCACCGGGTGCTCGACCTCGATATGCTGACTGAATGGCTGGCCGGGTGGAGCGAGCTGGACTACTATCATATCGACCCGCTCAAGGTGAACCTGACGGCTGTCACCGACGTGATGAGCAGCGCGTATGCGACGCGCTTCCGCATCCTGCCGCTGGAAGTGCGTGCCGAAGAAGTGGTGATCGCCACCGCCGAGCCATTTCTGCGCAGCTGGGTGAATGAACTCAAGCCGATCCTGAAGAAGGAGATCCGGCTGGTCATCGCCAACCCGGAGGACATCGCCCGTTACCAGGTCGAGTTCTACACCATGGCGAAGTCGGTGAAGGGTGCCATGAAGCGCGGCGACGTCGCGCGCACCGGCATTTCCAATTTTGAACAACTGGTCGAACTCGGCAAGGGCAAGGCGTCCATCGACGCCAACGACCAGCATGTCGTGATGATCGTCGACTGGTTGTGGCAGTACGCTTTCGAGCAGCGCGCCTCCGACATTCACATCGAGCCGCGCCGCGACATGGGCGTGGTGCGCTTCCGCATCGACGGCGTGCTGCATCAGGTCTATCAGATTCCCATGCCGGTGCTGAATGCGATGACCAGTCGCATCAAGATTCTTGGTCGCATGGACGTGGTGGAAAAGCGTCGCCCGCAAGATGGGCGCATCAAGACGCGCGCTCCCGACGGCCAGGAAATCGAGTTGCGCCTGTCGACCCTGCCCACCGCCTTCGGCGAAAAACTGGTGATGCGCATCTTCGACCCCGAAGTGCTGGTGCGCGATTTTGCCGACCTGGGATTTTCCGCCGAAGATGCCGCGCACTGGCACAGCATGACCAGCCAGCCCAACGGCATCATCCTGGTCACCGGACCGACCGGATCGGGCAAGACCACCACGCTGTACACGACGCTCAAGCAACTGGCTACCCAGGAAGTGAACGTTTGCACGCTGGAGGATCCGATCGAGATGATCGAGCCGGCCTTCAACCAGGTGCAGGTGCTGGCGGATATTGGCATGGACTTCGCTTCCGGCATCCGCACCCTGATGCGGCAGGATCCCGACATCATCATGGTCGGCGAGATTCGCGACGTCGAAACCGCCGACATGGCGATCCAGGCGGCACTGACCGGCCATCTGGTGCTATCGACCCTGCATACCAACGACGCGCCAACGGCGATTACCCGCCTGCTCGACCTGGGCGTGCCGCCTTACCTGTTGCAATCCACGGTGC
The DNA here is from genome assembly GCA_030682175.1 of Rhodocyclaceae bacterium. GTDB lineage: Bacteria > Pseudomonadota > Gammaproteobacteria > Burkholderiales > Rhodocyclaceae > Sulfuricystis. The sequence goes on along the minus strand of JAUXOM010000111.1, from coordinate 25,696 downwards.
TCGGCGTGATGGCGCAACGTCTGGTGCGCACGCTCTGCCCGCACTGCAAGACCGCCGGCGGGCTGCGCGCCGAGGATGCGGCGCTCTGGCAGGGCCTGGTGGCGCCGTGGAAATCCAAGAAGCCGGCGCAGCTTTACCATCCGGTGGGCTGTCTTGAATGCCGCATGACCGGCTATCAGGGCCGGCTGGGACTGTATGAAATCATGCCGCTGACGGCCGAATTGAAGTCGCTGATTTCCGCCCATACCGATCTGGCGCATTTCCGCGAACGCGCCATCAAATCGGGGATGCAGCCCCTGCGCATTTCCGGCGCACGCAAGGTGGCCGCCGGTCTGACAACCATCGAGGAAGTCTTGAAGGTGGCGCCGCCGCTGCAGGAGCTGGTGCGTTCGTAATGTTTTTCCGCGGTTGCTGCTTGTTCTTGCTTGCGCTTTTTTCGACACTGGCAGCCGCGGAGAAGCCCCTGACACTGGGCATCTTCGCCTATCGGCCAGCGTCGATGATGGAAGAACGGTATCGCATGCTGGGCGTCTATCTTTCCGGTGCCCTGCCCAATCGGAGCGTCGAGCTCAAGTTTCTCGATACAGAGGCCATGGAAGCGGCGCTGGCTGACAATCAGCTGGATTTTGTGTTTACCAATCCTGGCCATTACATCCTGCTGCGGCATAAATACAGGCTGACGGGCGTCATCGCGACGCGCCAGACCAGCGATGATGGCAAGATCACCATGGCTTCTCTGGGTGGGGCGATCATCGTGCGCGCCGATCGCGACGATATTACGCAGCTTGCCGATCTTGTCGGCAAACGCATTGCCACTCCGGGGAGCAAGTTTCTCGGCGCGTATCTGGCGCAGGCGTACGAACTCCAGCAAGCGGGAATCCCTTTTCCGGAAGGCATGGAGTTGATCGATGACGATGTTATCGAGGCGGTACAGCTCGGTGACGCCGATGTCGGTTTTGTGCGCTCGGGACTGATCGAAACGCTCGAGCGCGAAGGCACCATATCCGAGAATCGGTTCAAATTCATCAATCTGCAGAAGTTTCCGCTGTATCCTTATGCCGTCTCGACCCGACTCTATCCGGAATGGCCCTTTGTCGCCCTGCCGCATGTGCCGGAGGATACGGTCAAGCGCGTTGCCCGCGCGCTCCTGTTCATCACGCCGGACATGGCGGTGGCGCAGACCTCCGGCATCGCCGGCTTCACCGTCCCGGCAGACTATGAGCCGGTGCAGCAGTTGGCGCGCGTGCTGCGCTTGCCGCCTTACGAAACCCCAGAATTCGCGGCGGGCGATGTCTGGCAACGCTATCGCTGGCCCATCCTGGGGGCGTTTGTTGCGGGTGCGCTGATTCTGTTGTTGTCGTTGGGCCTGTTCGTCGGCAACCGACGGCTAAGACTAACGGAAACCGCGCTCCGGGAACTGGCAACCACCGACGAGTTGACCGGCATCGCCAACCGCCGGCAATTTCTCGCCCTGGCGGAGGCGGAACTCGCGCGCGTTCAGCGTTTCGACCAGCCGGCTGCGCTACTGATGCTTGATCTCGATTATTTCAAAAGCATCAACGACACGCATGGCCATGCGGCCGGCGATGCCCTGTTGGTGGACTTTTCGACAACGGTGCGCGACGCGCTGCGCCAGGTGGATTGCGTTGGCCGACTCGGTGGCGAAGAGTTCGCTGTGCTGCTGACAGGCTGTGAGGTCGTGGACGCGCGCATGTTCGCCGAGCGCCTGCGGCAACTCGTGGCCGAGCGCAAGCTTAGCTACGACGGCCAGGACATCGCGGTCAAGGTGAGCATCGGCATCGCCAGCATGAGGCGCGCCGACATCAGCCCGCAGGGCGTACTGGAGCGTGCCGATGCGGCGCTGTATCGCGCCAAGGCGGCGGGGCGGAATCGCGTCGAGGTGGAGGGTTAGAGCCCGCCCCTCCCGGCCGCTGTGCGGGCCACGGCTGGCTTTGCATAGCCAGCCGGCTGCGGCGGCGCACCGCATGCGGTGCGAAACCCCGCCTCGCCCCCTCGCGGGGAGGTGACTGTTGTTTTTGCCTACGGCCGCCGCTACGCGGCTTAACGCCGGCGTTGCCGGCATTAGCCTACGCCGCAACGGCGCGACTCTGTCGCTTGTTGTCGCTGCGCTCATTTGTTACGGGGAGCTCCCGTTCATGCATGGGCGCGGATTGCGGCTTGCGCCGCGTGCCGTCTCGCCTTGGCACGCCCTCTCCCTCAATCCCTCTCCCGCAAGCGGGAGAGGGAAGCTACCTGCCTCCTCTCTCCCTCAGGGAGAGAGGTCGGGAGAGAGGGATTGGCCCGGCGGCGAGACTGCTGGGGTGAATTTCAGGCGGGACGCCTTTTGATGCACTCAAGATAGGCGGCGCCATCCAGCGGCTGTTGGTCGCGCTGAGCGCGCCACAGCGTTTCGCCAAGGCATTCGAGGATATCGTGCAGCGCGGCGTGCTGGTCGCCGTGTTGCGAGCGCCGACTTTCGAAGGCGGCGCGGATGCCCGGCGGCTGATCGATGGACAGTTGCTCGGCGATGGCGAGGTGCAGCGACAGGTGCAGGAACGGGTTGGTGGCGCCATCCTCCGGCGTCCAGTCCCGCTGCAACGCATCCGGGTCGCCTTCGAGCAGGGCGTGATATTCCGGATGCAGCGTGACGATATCGGCGGCAATGATTTCCAGTTGCGTCGCCGGCAGGGCGGCGCGACGCTTCTTCCAGGCTTCGATCAGAAAGTTGCGTGCCTGGTCACGGCTGGGGTTGAACATCATGCCTCCTGATGGGCCGCCCCGAAGGAGCTTAGTTGCCAAATGCGGCCCCCTGTGGGGGCAGCGAACGTAGTGAGCGTGGGGGCCATTAATTCTTATCCTTGAATTTGCACAGGTCACGGATGACGCAGCGCCAGCACTCCGGCTTCCTTGCCTTGCAGACATAACGTCCGTGCAGGATCAGCCAGTGGTGCGCATGTTGCAGATATTCGGCGGGCACGGCCTTGAGCAGTTTCTTCTCGACCGTGGCGACATCCTTGCCCGGCGCGAGCCCGATGCGATTGGCCAGCCTGAAGATGTGCGTGTCGACCGCGATGGTCGGTTCATGGAATACGACGTTGAGGACGACATTCGCCGTCTTGCGCCCGACGCCCGGCAGGGCTTCGAGCGCGGCACGGTCGTGCGGCACCGCCCCGTCGTGTCGCCCGATCAGTTGGCGGGCAGCCGCAGCGACGTTTTTCGCCTTGGTTTTATACAGGCCGATGGTCTTGATGTAGTCGGCCAGCTGTTCCTCACCCAAGGCGGCGATGGCCTGTGGCGTCGGTGCGGCGCGGAAGAGGGCACGGGTGGCGAGATTGACGCTCTTGTCGGTCGCCTGCGCGGAGAGGATTACCGCCACGAGTAACTGAAAGGGTGTGGCGTATTCGAGTTCCGTGGTCGGGGCCGGGTTCTGTGCCGCCAGGCGGCGAAACAGCTCGGCGCGCTCAGCTGGTTTCATGGACCGGCTGGTGCATCAGCAGCCGTGCCTTGGCGCGTTCATTGGCGCGGTGATCGAGCCAGTTGCGTCCGGCGATCATCAGGCCGAGCACGAAGAAGGCGCCCGGCGGCAGGATCATGATGAGGAAGCCGGGGTAGTCGACGGGCAGAACCTGCCAGTGCGCGGCCCCCGGGATGATCATCTCGATACCGGAGAACAGGGTGCCCTGGCCGATGAGTTCGCGGATTGCCCCGAGCAGGCCGATGACCCAGACAAAGCCGACGCCCATCATCACGCCGTCGAAGGCGGACAGGCCGACCGGGTTTTTCGCGGCAAAGGCTTCAACGCGCGCCAGCACGATACAGTTGGTGACGATCAGCGGGATGAAAATGCCGAGCACCAGATACAGATCGTGGAGAAAGGCATTGAACGCCAGATCGACCACGGTGACCAGCGCCGCGATGATCAGCACGAACACGGGGATGCGGATTTCATAAGGGATGAGGCCGCGCAAGAGAGAAACGGAAAAGTTGGCCAGGCCCATGACGAGGATGGTGGCCAGGCCGAGGCTGACCGCATTCACCAGCGTGGTGCTGATCGCGAGCAGGGGGCAGAGGCCGAGCAATTGCGCGAGGATGGCGTTCTGCTTCCACAGGCCGTTGTGCGTGATGTCGCGGTAGGTGCTCATGGCGATTTCTCCTCAGGCTCTTCCTTGAAGGTTGCTGCGCTCGGCAAGGCGTAGATTGCGGCGGCATGTTGCTGCGCCCACTCAAGTGCCCGACCGGTGGCCCGGGTGACGGCCCGGGCGGTGATGGTGGCGCCGGCGCGCTGATCGAAGGCGCCGCCGTCCTTCTTGACGCGCCACTTTTCACGCGGGGTTTCGCCAAAGTGGCGGCCATCGAACTGCGTGATCCAGGGTTGCGCCTTGTTCTTGTCTTTTTTCGGATCGATGTAATCGCCCAGCCCCGGCGTTTCCTTGTGCTGCGTGACGCGCACGGCGGCGAGGCGGCCGTCGGCCTGCACGGCGAGAATCAGTCCGATGTGCCCGGAATAGCCGTCCGGCGCGGCGGCTTCCATGACCATGGCGACCGGCTGACCGGCGCGCCGGGCGCGGTAGAGGCGGGTCGGGGCGGGCAGGCCGAGTGCCGCAACGGGTGGCAGTTCGATGAAGTCAGCCAGCAAGTCATTGTCATAGGCTGCAGCCGGCAACACTTCGGCAATCAGGCGGCGTTTGGCGTCCAGCATGGTGGTCTCGATGATGGGCCGGGTGAGTTGGTACATCTGCGCCATCAGTGCGGTGAACGCAATAGTGAATAGCAGCAGGATCGCCGCGGTGCGCAGCGAAATGCGCAGGGCGCCCGATACCGGTGCTGCGGGTGACACGGAAAGATTCGGGTCGCTCATGGCTCTTTTCTTCCGTCGAGAAACTCGCCGGGCCGCCCCAAGAGTTTCTCGGCCCCCTGGGGGGGGGGGCGAGCGGAGCGAGGGCTGCGGGGGGGGCTTTTATGACCGAACACCTTGGGCTGGGTGTGCATGTCGATCAGGGGCACCAGCAGGTTCATCAGCAGGATGGCAAACGCCATGCCATCCGGATAGGCGCCGAAATTGCGGATGACCAGCATCAGGAGCGCCGCGCCAGCGGCGAAAATCAGCTTGCCGAGCGGCGTGGTCGATCCCGAAACCGGGTCGGTGGCGATGAAGAAGGCGCCCAGCATCGCGCCACCGGTGAACAGGTGGAAATGGGCGCTGGCGAAATGATCCGGGTTAATCATGTTAAACGCGGCGGCAATGATGACGAGCGTCGTGATAAAAGCGGTCGGGATGTGCCAGGTGATGATGCGTTGCTGGATCAGCCACAGGCCGCCGACGAGGTAGCCCGCCGCCACCCATTCCCAGCCGCGCCCGCCGATATTGCCGAAGGTGGCATGCTCGCCAAGAATGCCGGCGATGCCCGCCACTTGTTCCGGGTCGCGCAGCACGGTGCGCAGGGCGTCGAGCGGCGTGGCCATGACAATGGCGTCGATATGGCGCTCCAGGCCGAACAGGCCGCCAAAAATGGCGTTGAGTTGAGTGGCGAAGTCGTGAAATTCAACATGCGGCCACTGCGACATCAATTGCGGGAAGGCGACGATCATGGTGCAAAACGCCACCATCGCCGGGTTGAACGGGTTCTGTCCGAGGCCGCCGTAGAGGTGCTTGGCGACGACGATGGCCGTCAGCACGCCGCACACCGTCAGCCACCACGGCGCGATGGGCGGGAAGGTGAGGGCGATCAGCCAGGCGGTGACGAGCGCGCTGCCGTCGGTGAGGAACAGCATTACCGGCTTGCCGCGCAGCTTGAGCAGCAAGGCTTCGGCGGCCAGTGCCGTTACCGAGGCGAGCGCGATCTGCACCAGGATGGCGGCGCCGAAAAACCAGACGTAGGCGGCGATGCCCGGCAGCAGGGCGAGCAGCACCTTGAACATGACGCGCTGCACGCTGGCGGCTTGCAGGATGTGGGGTGAGCTGGCCATTATGCCGGGTCTTTCGGGGCGTCGATCAAGGCGCGCCGGGCCTCGGCCTCGGCAATCTGCGCCTGCTGGTCGGGCGTCAGTTCAGCGGTGTTTCGCGGCGCGACGGCGGCTTTCTTCGCGGCGGCGCGTGCCTGGGCGGCGGCAATCAGCGCCAGTTTGTCATTGACCGGCGCAGTATTGGCCGGCCCTGCGGCTGACGCCGTCTCCGCTTTACCCGGCTCCGCGGCTGACGCCGTCTCCTCTTTACCCGGCGCACCGGCTAACGCCGTCTCCTTTTTACGCGGCGCACCGGCTGACGCCGTCTCCCTTTTACGCGGCTCCCCGGCTGACGCCGTCTCGCCAGCGCCGACTTTTAGTTCCGACATCACGCCCGCAGCCGGGCATGAGTCTTCTCTGAAACTTCGATTTGCGGAAGGCTCCGCATTGTCACTCGCGGCGGCCTTGGCAGCTGCTTCCCGCGCGAGTTTGGCCTTGGTTTCCGCGGCCTTGGCGGCGAGGCGGGCGGCTTTTTCGGCCTTCTCGCGCTCCTCGCGGAATTGGCGGAATTCGTAGCGTTCGCGGGCCAGGTCGGCGGCGACCTTTTCCCGCTCACGGGCACGAATCTCGGATTTGGCGAAACGATAGTAGTCGACCAGCGGAATGCGCGATGGGCAGACATAGGCGCAGCAGCCGCATTCGATGCAGTCGAACAGATGGTATTCCTGCGTCTTGCCGAAATTCTTCGCCCGCGCATACCAGTAGAGTTCATGCGGTTGCAACCGCACCGGGCAGGCCAGCGTGCAGGCGCCGCAGCGGATGCAAGGCATTTCCGGCGGTGGCGGCGGGAACAGCGCCGGACTCATCGCCAGCAGGCAGTTGCTGGCCTTGACCACCGGCACGGCGGTGTCATGCAGGGTAAAGCCCATCATCGGTCCGCCCATGACGATGCGGTCGGTATCGGCTTGCGGGTCGCCCAGGGCCAGCAGGGTGTCGATCGGCGTGCCGATCAGCACCTCGTGGTTGCCCGGCCGCGCGTAGTTGCCGGCCAGCGTGACGATGCGCGAAATCAGTGGTTCGCCTTTGAGGAGTGCGCGCGCGGTGGCGTAGGCGGTGCCGACGTTGAAGCATTGCACGCCGAAATCCGGGCCGAGCTTGCCGTAGGGTATTTCGATGCCGGTCAGGACGCGGATCAGCTGTTTTTCCCCGCCAGCCGGGTAGCGCGTGGGCACGGTGACGACCTGCGTGTCGCCGATGGCGCTCGCGCCGATGGCGGCGCGCAGGGCCGCGGCGGCATCGGGCTTGTTGTCCTCGACGCCGAACAGGATGCGTCGCGCGCCCATCAGGCGCCCGAGAATGCAGGCGCCGGCGACGATTTCGTCCGCACGTTCGCGCATCAACCGGTCGTCGCAGGTGATCCAGGGCTCGCATTCGGCGCCGTTGATGACGAGCGTATCGATGGCGCTGCGCGCCTTCACGTGGCTGGGAAACGCCGCGCCGCCGAGGCCGACGATGCCGGCATCGCGGATGCGTGCCCGTACATGCTCCGGATCGCTGTTGAAGGGGTCCAGCGGGACGCGGTCGACCCAACGCTCCGCGCCATCGGGTTCGATCACCGCGCAGGGCGCGGCCAGCCCGGAGGGATGCGGCAGCATGCGTGATTCGACCGCCCGCACGATACCCGAGGTCGGCGCATGCACGGCAGCGCCAAAGGCGCCCTCGGCCACGCCGATGATCTGGCCTTTCAGCACCTTTTCGCCGGCCCGCACCTGGATGGCTGCCGTGCCGGTGGCGCTTTGCCGGAACGGCACCACCAGATGTTCCGGCAAGGGCGCGGCGGTGATCGCCGCCGCCGCCGAAGCCTCCTTGTGCGAGACGGGTTTGACGCCACCCGGAAAGCGGAACAGTTCAAACATGGCCGGTCGTTGCGGCAAGGGGCTGGGCTGCGGGCCTGGCAAGCGGCTTGATATCGATCACCGGATATTTCCACTTCCAGTTGTCCAGCGTTTCGGGCAACGGCACCATCAGGATGCAATCGACGGGACACGGGGGCAGGCACAGTTCGCAACCGGTGCATTGGTCGGCGATGACGGTGTGCATCTGCTTGGCGGCGCCGACGATCGCATCGACCGGGCAGGCCTGGATGCACAGTGTGCAGCCGATGCAGGTCTGCTCGTCGATGACGGCGACGCTCTTGGGTTTCTCGATGCCATGTTCGCCCGACAGTTCCTTGAATTCGCGGCCGAGCAGGTCGGCGAGTTTGCGGATGCCTTCCTCGCCGCCCGGCGGGCAGCAGTTGATGTCCGCCTCGCCCTTGGCAATGGCTTCCGCATACGGTTTGCAGCCGGGGTAACCGCACTGGCCGCACTGCGTCTGCGGCAGGATGGCGTCGATCTTCTCGACCAGCGGATCGCCCTTGACCTTGAACTTGACGGCGGCAAAGCCGAGCGCCGCGCCGATGACGACGGCGCCCAGGGCCATGACAGCAAGTGCTTCAAGCATCCGGGTAGCCCCTGGTGAGGGTTTTATCCAGGTTCATTTGAACTTGTCGAGTCCCGCAAAGCCCATGAAGGCCAGGCTCATGATGCCGGCGGTGATCATGGCAATCGCGGTGCCGCGAAAGTGCACGGGCACGTCGGCGCCTTCGAGGCGTTCGCGGATGCCGGCGAACAGCACCAGCGCCAGCGTGAATCCGGCGGCCGAACCGAAGCCGAACAGCATCGACTCGACGAGATTGTGGCCCAGGCCGATGTTGAGCAGCGGCACGCCGAGCACCGCACAGTTGGTGGTGATGAGGGGCAGATAGATGCCCAGTACCTGATGCAGCAGCGGGCTGGTTTTCTGGATCACCAGTTCGGTGAACTGGACGATCGCGGCGATGGTGACGATGAACGACAGGGTGCGCAGGTAGAGCAGGTCATTGGGGGCCAGCAGCCAGTGATCGATCAGGTAACTGGCGGCGCAGGCCATCGTCAACACGAAGGTCGTGGCGGCGCCCATGCCGGTGGCGGTTTCCAGCTTCCTGGAGACGCCCATGAACGGGCACAGACCGAGGACCCGGACGAAGACGACGTTATTGACAAGAACGGCGCCGAGAATGATGAAAAGATAGCTGGTCATATTGGGCTGGAACTTGCCGGCGAAGGCCGGCAAGACAAGACCGCGATTATCTCGTTTTGTCGCGGTAACAACAACCCGTGATGACCTTGTCAGCAACGTGGGCGGCCTGCTTCATGGGTCTTAACGTGAAAAACGCAGCGTTTGCGCCGGGCCAATCCCCGACCTCTCTCCCAGAGGGGGAGAGGAGGCAGATAGCTTCCCTCTCCCGCTTGCGGGAGGGCTGCCAGGCAAACGCGGCACGCGGCGCAGCCGCAATCCGTCCGCGTGCTGAAAAGAGCACCCCGTGATACATGAGCGCCAGGGACAACAAGCGACGCAGTCGCGCCGTTGCGGCGAAGGCTAATGCCGGCAACGCCGGCGTTAAGCCGCGTAGCGGCGGCCGGAGGCAAAAAGTTACTCCGCCAGTTGCGTCAGCAGCAGATTCTGGGCGCAGGTGCGCACGCGGCGTGAGGGTTTGATCTGATACTGGCCATCGCTGTCCATGTCCCACGCCTGGCAGTTGTCGGCCAGATAGTTGCGCAGACCTTCCTTGATGACGCGGCGCTTGAGCTTTGGTTCAAGTACAGGAAAGCAGACCTCGATGCGGCGGAAAAAGTTGCGTTCCATCCAGTCGGCGCTGGCCAGATAGAGATTCTCGGCGCCGTCGGCATAAAAGTAGAAGATGCGATGGTGTTCGAGAAAACGGCCAATCACCGAACGTACGTGGATGTTCTCGGAAAGCCCCTTCACCCCGGGGCGCAGGCAGCAGACGCCGCGCACGAGCAGGTCGATATGCACGCCCGCCTGGCTCGCCTCGTAGAGTGACTCGATGATCTCGGGTTCGAGCAGCGAATTCATCTTGGCGATGATGTGCGCCTTGCGGCCGGCGCGGGCCGCCGCCGTTTCGGCGTGGATGGCTTCCAGGGTGTTCACGTGCAGCGTGAAGGGTGACTGCCACAGATGCTTCAGGGCGCTGGCCTTGCCCAGGCCGGTGAGTTGCTTGAAAACATCGTTGACATCGCCGGCGATTTCATCGTTGCAGGTCAGCAGACCGAAGTCCGTGTACAAGCGGCTGGTGCGCGGATGGTAGTTGCCGGTGCCCAGATGGAGGTAGCGGCGATAGCCGGTCTCCTCGCGCCGCAGCACCATGATCATCTTGGCGTGAGTCTTGTAGCCGAACACGCCATAGACGACATGGGCGCCGGCCTCTTCAAGCCGTGCGGCGATGGACAGGTTGGCCTCTTCGTCGAAGCGCGCCATCAGTTCGACCACCACCGTGACTTCCTTGCCCTTTTGCGCGGCGCGCAGCAGGTGCTCCATCAGCACGGAGTCGGTGCCGGTGCGGTAGACGGTCATCTTGATGGCCACCACCTGCGGGTCCTCGGTAGCCTGCTTGAGAAAGCCGATGACCGGCGCAAAAGACTGGAAGGGATGGTGCAGCAGGATGTCGTTCTTCCTGATGCAGTCGAACATGTCGTAACGCCCGGTCAATTGCTTCGGCAGGCCGGGCTGGAAGGCGGGGAATTTCAGGTCGGGACGATCCACCTGGTCCGGCAACGAGATCAGGCGCACCAGATTGACAATGCCATGCACCTGATAGAGGTCATCGCGGTTGAGGCCGAATTGCTGCAGCAGGAAATCGGTCATGTCCGCCGAACAGTTGTCGGCGACCTCCAGGCGCACGCCGTCGCCGAAATGGCGATGCGGCAGTTCGCCCTGCAGGGCAGTGCGCAGATTCTTGACTTCCTCGTCATCGACGAAGAGGTTGGAGTTGCGCGTGACACGGAACTGGTAACAGCCCTGTACCGTCATGCCGCTGAAGAGTTCGCCGACATGCTGGTGCAGGATGGAGGAGAGGAACACAAAGGCGTGATCGACATCCGCCAGTTCGCGCGGCAGGCGGATCACGCGCGGCAGGGTGCGCGGCGCCTGCACGATCGCGGCGCCCGAGTTGCGGCCGAAGGCATCCTTGCCTTCGAGTTCCACGGCAAAGTTCAGGCTCTTGTTCAGCACGCGCGGGAAGGGATGGGCCGGGTCGAGCCCGATCGGTGTGAGCACCGGCATGACCTCGCGGTGAAAATAATCGTTCACCCAGTTCTGCTGCGCTTCCGTCCATTCCGTGCGACGCGGGATGACGATGCCCTCCTTGGCCAGTGCCGGCAGGATCTCGTCGTTGAGCAAGGCATACTGCTCGTCGATCAGGACATGCGCTTCCTTGATGATGCGCCGATACACCTCCTGCGCACTGCGCCGGTCGGGTCCGGTGGCATTGCTGCGCATCTTGATCTGCTCCTTGACCCCGGCCACGCGAATCTCGAAGAACTCGTCGAGGTTGGAAGAGACGATACAGAGAAAACGCAAGCGTTCGAGCAGTGGCATGCGCACATCGGCGGCCTGGGCGAGGACCCGGCGATTGAAGGCAAGCAGCGAAAATTCGCGATTGAGGAAGTGTTCGGCGGGAAAATCGTGCAGCGGATACTGAGGTGTCATGATTATCGATGGAGTGGCAGTCGTTGAATGGCGATGCAATTTATTTATATTAGTATGACACGCTCGTGCGCCGTCCCGCCAGCGCCGACTTTTGGCGCTGTAGCGGGACGTCCGGAATGCCGCCAGCGCCGACTATTGGCGCGTCGGCGGGACGTTCCGGAGACTCCGCCAGCTTCGCCATCAGGCGCTGCGACTTGTTGCACTGCGTTAAAATCCGCCTCCTGCCATTAATCATGGGGTTGCCTCCAGAGTGGTTTACGAACACGTCGCCGCCGTCGATATGGGTTCCAACAGTTTTCGCCTGCAGGTCGGGCGGATTGTCGGCGACCAGATTTACCCGCTCGACGGGCTGAAGGAAACCGTGCGCCTGGCCGCCGGGCTGACGCCGGAAAAATATCTTGACGAGGCCGCGCAGCAGCGCGCGCTGGAGGCCTTGGCGCGTTTCGGCGAACGCCTGCGGGACTTCGCGCCTGAAGCGGTGCGCGCGGTGGCGACCAATACCTTGCGCGTGGCACGCAACGCTCCGCAGTTCCTGATGCGGGCCGAGGCGGCGCTGGGTTTTCCCATCGAGGTGATTGCCGGCCGCGAAGAGGCGCGCCTGATCTATCTCGGTGTCGCCCATACCCTGCCCAATCCGCGTGTCCGCAACCTGATCGTCGATATCGGCGGCGGCTCGACCGAATTTATCATCGGCCAGGACATCAAGCCGCTCAAGCTCGAATCGCTGTACATGGGTTGCGTCAGCTTCAGCCTGCGCTTCTTTCCCGAGGGCCGCATCGACAAGCGCGGCATGCAGGAGGCGGAGCTGGCCGCCAGCCGCGAATTGCAGACCATCGTCAAGCCCTTTCGCGATACCCGTTGGGATGCCGCGGTCGGCTCTTCCGGCACGGCCAAGGCGATCCGCGACATCCTGGAGCTTAATGGTTATGCCGACGGCAACATCACGCGCGCCGGCCTGGAACGCTTGCGCAACCGGCTGGTGAAGGCGGGGGGCGCCGAGTGTGCCGGCTTGCAGGGCATGCGCCCCGAGCGGGTGCCGGTCATCACCGGGGGCGTGGCAATCATGTCGGCGGTGTTCAAGGAATTCGACCTCGAAGCAATGAACTTCTCGGAAGGGGCGTTACGCCTGGGCGTGCTCTACGACCTGCTGGGGCGCTACCACCACGAAGACCTGCGCGAAGCAACGGTCAACCGCTTCATGCAGCGTTACGAGGTCGACGCACAGCAGGCGGCCCGGGTCAGTCGGATGGCGTTGAAGCTTTACCGGCAACTGCGCGCGACGGACCTGGTGGAGAACACCGTCAACGCCCAGTTTCTCGCCTGGGCAGCGCATCTGCATGAGATCGGCATTTCGGTGGCGCATGCGGGGTACCACAAGCATAGCGCCTACGTGCTGGCTAACGCCGACATGCCCGGTTTCTCGAGGCGCGATCAGGGCCTGCTGGCGCGCCTGGTGCTCGCCCACCGCGGCAAGCTGGAGCGGGTGCAAACGCTGACCCAGACGATGCCCGAATACCTGCCGATCTTTTGCCTGCGCATTGCCGCGCTCCTGCATCGGGCGCGTGACGATGAGCCCGTTCCGGACATCGATGTGCAGATAACGGCCAGGGGCTATGAACTGAATATTGATCGGGCATGGCTGGCCAGCGCGCCGCTGACGGCTGCCGTGCTGGCCAGTGAAACCCAGCAGTGGGCCAGTGTGGACATCGAATTCAGGGTGCGCGCCAGGCAGCGGCGCGTTACGGCTGAAGACTGACGCGTTCATCAGTCAATATGTCCCGTGCCGGTTTTAGCGAGACACGCAGTGCATCCGGCCAGCCCGAACTGCTGCTGACCGGGCGCTGGACGCTGCGTGCGCTGGCAGAGCCGGGCACGACAGCCGCTGCCTGGCAGAACCGCCTGCGGGAACTCGGTCGCCGTGACGCGGTCAGCTGGAATTGCCTGGACATCGAGGCGCTCGACTCGGTCGGCGCCTTGCTGTTGTGGCGCAGTTGGGGGCGCAAGTTGCCCGGGTTGCTGCTGATGCGCCCCGAGCATCGGCATATTTTCGAGCGCATTGCCGCCGCCGAGCGCGAGCCGGCGGCGGTCGTTCCGCCCCGCTCGCCATTCGAGGGGCTGATCGTGCTGGGCGCGGGCGTGCTGTCGGTCATCCGGCAGCTGCGCGATTTCGTCGCGCTGCTCGGGCAGTTGGCGCTGGACTTGCTGCATCTGCTGCGTCATCCGGGCGATCTGCCGGCACGTGAAATATCCGCCAACATCTACAAGAGCGGCATGCGGGCGATGCCGGTGACCGCGCTGGTCGGCTTGCTGATCGGCATTGCCCTGTCCTATCTGTCGTCGCTGCAGTTGCGCCAGTTTGGCGCCGACATCTTCATCGTCAATCTGCTCGGTCTTTCCATCATCCGCGAGCTGGGGCCGGTGCTGGTCGCCGTGCTGGTGGCCGGTCGGTCCGGCTCGGCGATGACCGCGCAACTGGGCGTGATGCGGGTGACCGAGGAAATCGACGCGCTGGCGACGATGGGCGTGTCAAGCAGCCTGCGCCTCGTCTTGCCCAAGGTGGTGGCGCTCGCCGTGGTGACGCCGCTCCTGGTGCTGTGGGCAACGGCGCTGGCGCTGCTGGGCGGCATGCTGGCGGCGGATATCCAGCTCGGCATCGGCGTGGGCTATTTCATCGAGACGCTGCCCAAGGTGGTGCCGGTGGTCAATCTCTGGATCGGCTTGGCCAAGGGCGCCGTGTTCGGCTTGGCGATTGCACTGATCGCCTGTCACTTCGGCCTGCGCGTCAAGCCGAACACGGAAAGCCTGTCGGCCAACACCACCGCCGCCGTGGTGACGGCAATCACCGTCGTGATCTTCATCGACGCCATGTTTGCCATCGCCCTGCGCAATGTCGGCTTGCCCAGGTTATGACCACTACTCCTCCGGTCGTCGCCATCAGCGATCTATCGACCCGCCTCGGCGAGGTGTGGATTCATCGTCATCTGAATCTGGATATTGCGGCGGGGGAACTGGTGGCGCTGGTCGGCGGTTCCGGCAGCGGCAAGACGACCCTGCTGCGGCAGATGGTCGGCCTCCTGACGCCCACCCAGGGCACGATTCGCTTGTTCGGCGAACCCTTGTTCGGTGGCGGGGTGGTGCGCGAACGTGCGCTCCGCCAACGCTTTGGCGTGCTGTTTCAGCAGGGCGCGCTGTTTTCCGCCCTCACGGTGTTCGACAACATCGCCTTCCCGCTGCGCGAACTCAGGTGTTTTGACGCGACCACGATTCGCGATCTGGTGATGCTCAAGCTCGAAATGGTCGAACTCCTGCCGCAACATGCTCTGTTGCTGCCGGCGGAATTGTCCGGCGGCATGGTCAAGCGTGTCGCGCTGGCGCGCGCGCTGGCGCTGGAACCGGAACTGCTGCTGCTCGACGAACCGACCGCCGGCCTCGATCCCGATCGCTCTGCCGGCTTCGTGCGCCTGATCCGCCGGCTCGGGGATGAACTCGGCCTCACGGTGTTGCTGGTGACGCACGATGTCGCTACGCTGGCGGCGCTGACGACGCATGTCGCCGTGCTCGCCGATCAGCACATCCTGGCCTATGGCACGCTTGACGAAGTCAGGCAATTCGACCACCCTTTCATCCGCAACTTCTTTCCCCCACAGCGCTGAAATTATGGAAAACCGCTCCCACGCCCTGCTGGCGGGTTTGTTTACCCTCCTGTTCCTGCTGGCCGCGATCGTGTCGCTCTGGTGGTTCGCCGGCGGGGGTGATCCGACGCACACCTATATCCTCGAAACGCGCGGCAGCGTGACCGGACTGAATCGCCAGGCCCAGGTGCGCTATCGCGGCATCCGGGCCGGCAAGGTCATCGACATCGAACCTGACGAGAGAGATCCCGACCTGCTGCTGGTCGAGATCACGCTGGGCCGCCAATACCGCCTGACCGACAAAACGGTGGCCAAGCTCAAGTACCAGGGCGTCACCGGCCTGGCCTATGTGATGCTGGAAGAGGACGGCGAGGGCGGGCAGCCGCTGCTGGGCAGCGGCATGTCGCCGCCGCGCCTGAAGCTCCAGCCGGGTCTGTTCAACACACTGGACGACAAGGCCGTCGAAATTGCCGGTCAACTCGCCGATATCAGCACGCGCATCAATCGCCTGCTTGACGACCGTAACCTGCAGAATTTATCCCGGACGCTCGATAATCTGTCCGTCGCTTCCGATGGCTTGAAGGATCTGCCGCCGGTGATGGCGGGATTGCGCAGCGCCTTGTCCGACACGAATCTCCTGCGGCTGCAGAACTTGCTGGTCCACCTCGAAACGACCGCCGGCGCGGCGGCGCCGTTGACGGTCGAGGCGCGCGCGCTGGTCACTACCCTGAACGCGCTGGCGCAACGCTTCGATCGCGTGGCCGGCAGCGCCATCGGCGTCAGCGACCGGCTCGGTGCCGACACCCTGCCGCGCGTCGAAACCCTGATGACCGAGCTGACCGCCGCCACGCGCCGTCTCGACCGCCTGCTGGATACGCTTGGCGATAACCCGCAGGCCGTTATTTTTGGCCCGGCAGCGGCAAAACCGGGGCCGGGCGAAGCCGGGTTTGCCCCCTGAAACGGACGGAGTGGATACCATGAAGAAGATCTTCCTAGTGTGCTGCACTTTTCTGCTGGCGGGCTGCTTTGGCACCCCGGCGCGCCAGGCGGATATCGCCTTCTACGATCTGGGCAGCCTGGCCGGCACCTGGGCGGCGCCCGGTTTCCCCATCGCTGCCGTCGAGGTGCAGGCGAGTTCCTGGCTGGGCACCCCGGCGCAGCTTTACCGCCTTGCCTACGCCGACAACCTGCGCCGCCGCGCTTATGCGAACAGCCGCTGGGCTGCGCCACCGGCTGAACTGCTGGAACGCTTCCTGCAACGCCGCATTGTCTTCGGCCAGCCCGATTTCACCGGGCGCGGTTGCCGTCTGCAGTTGAAGCTGGACGAAATCGAGCAGCGCTTTGCCACGCCACAGAGCAGCAAGATCGTGCTCGAAGTGCGTGCCAGCCTGCTGCCGCGCCATGGCGAAACCCTGCTCGCCAAGCGCGCCTTCCTGATCGAAAAAGATGCGCTGACTCCTGATGTGCAAGGCGGCGTGGCGGCGACCCGCGAAGCCGTGCAAGCGCTGGCGGATGAGCTGGCGCAATGGCTCGGCGCTGTGGCGCACGACCGCCCGCAGGCGGTTGCCGTGTGCAAAATCACCGGAGAGGAAAAATAATGACGACCAGCAACGAACCCATCCTGCTGCGCGCCGACCATGATGGCGTGGTGACGCTGACGCTGCATCGTCCAACGCAGTTCAACGCCCTGTCGACCGAGCTGTTGACCGAGCTGCAAACCGAACTTGAGAAAGTCGGCGCTGACAGGACGGCGCGCGTGCTCGTCATCGCCGGCGCGGGCAAGGCTTTCTGCGCCGGGCACGACCTCAAGCAGATGCGCGCCAACCACGACAAGGCCTACATGCAGCAACTCTTCAAGCAATGCGGCCGTGTCATGACCCTGCTGACCGAACTGCCGCAGCCGGTGATCGCCCGCGTGCACGGCGTCGCCACGGCGGCGGGTTGCCAGCTGGTGGCGAGCTGCGACCTGGCCGTCGCCGCCGACGTGGCGAAGTTCGCGGTGTCCGGCATCAATGTCGGCCTGTTCTGCTCCACGCCCGCCGTCGCGCTGGCGCGCAACATGGGCCGCAAGCCGGCGCTGGAAATGCTGCTGACGGGCGAGTTCATCGACGCCGCCGAGGCGCAGCGGCGCGGGCTGGTCAATCGCGTCGTGCCTGCCGAACAACTCGATGCCGCAGTGAAGCTACTCACCGACAGCATCTGCGCCAAGTCGGCGGACGCCATCGCCATGGGCAAGCAGCTCTTCTATCGCCAGATCGAAATGGGCCTGGCCGGCGCCTATCAACTCGCTGCCGAAACCATGGCCTGCAACATGATGACCAAGGATGCCGTGGCGGGCATCGACGGCTTCATGAACAAGCGCAAGGCTTGAACGGTACAGCGTCGATAACATCCCAAGCGATTGCTGCATCTCAAGAGTTGTCGGGAAAGTTTACATTCGCCGGCGCAGTAACCAGTGCGCAAAGGCAGCAGCTGCTGGCGCCTTCAGTACACCCAACTGATTTACTTGGATAATGCGCGCAAGCCGTGATCTTGCGCACGGAATATGCTTGACCCCATTCGGTGCTACTGGCGGCCGGGTGGATGAGCCGCCAGTGGTGTTTGGCAATGCCCAACACTGGAGACAACACCCATGACAAAAATTATCAAATTGACTGCGATTGCCGCGTTGTTCTGCTGCGTGCTGCCGGTTCAGGCCGCAATAATTTCCTATCAGGCCACGCTGGGTCCTGAATTGACAGGCGCAACCGGCACGGGATTCGCAACGGCTGATTACGACACAATCGCCCAGACGCTGCAGATCTCGTCGAACTGGAGCGGACTCAGTGGCGTGACAACGGTGGCGCACATCCACTGCTGTGCATTGGCTCCCACTAACTTTCATGATGCGTGAAACATCACCCCGCATCATGAAAGTCAGCCCCCTCACCTGACCCCCCCACCCCCCGCCCCCGCCCCGGGGCGGGGGTCAAAATTGGCGCGCTGCGCGCGAAGTTTTACTCGACACTGAATTGCGTGTTTCACGTTAACGTGGGTGTTGCGGTAACTCCCGGCACCCTTCCGGGTTTCCCGGCTGGGGTGTCCGCGGGGGTCTATGCCTATTTGCTCGACCTGACCAATATCGCAAACTACACTGGGTCGTTCGTCACAAGCTTTGGTGGCGGCACTCTGGCAGGTTCGGAAGCCGCGCTCATCGCCGGTCTCGGCAACGGGCAAGCGTACTTCAACATCCACACCAACGCTTTTCCGGGAGGGGAGATTCGCGGCCATTTCGCGACTGTCCCCGAACCCGCAACCCTCATCCTGATGGCGCTCGGCCTGGCCGGGCTTGGCTGGAGCCGGCGCAGACGGGCGTAACTGCACCCCGCAAAGGCGGGGATTGCGTTTTCCTGTTCGTCTGCCACCGGCACTACGCGCCGGAAAGAATCTCGTGCGACACGTTGTCGACCACGACGGGGCAGTCCATGTAGGTGACCGTAGGATCGGTGTTGTACTTTTCCCTGACAAAGGCCCGCCAGCTTTCGTTGTACATCGCCTCAGCCTCGGCCTGGCTGTTCCAGAGGTAGATGCCGCCGACCGTGCTGCCGTCATGCGACAGCACGTAATACTTGCGGATCAGTCCCGGCACGTCCTGGTACTTGGGGGCCGTGCTCAGGAAGATCTTGCGCGCTTCATCCAGTGTCAGCGGCTTCGGCAGCTTGAAGGTTGCCATGGCAGTGATCATGTGAGTTTTCCTCGGTTGGTGCAGTGAAGTTGCGACGCTGACTATTGCGGCGGCATTGTGCCGACAAACCACAGAAAAATCGCCACGCCGATAATCAGCGCGGCATCGGCCAGCAGGGCGCCGACGGCGAGACTTGCAACCAGCCTGTCCTTGACCTGAAATACCTTGCCGCCCCACAGATACCTCCAGAACTTGAGATGCAGTTCCTGCAGCCGTGGCGACAGCGAATCCAGCTGCTTGCTGGTGGGCTGCCCGAGCGCGGCGAATTCTTCAGGATGCTTTTCCTGCAGCACGCGCAGCAGCAGCTTGCGAAATAGCCAGCCGCTGCCCATGCTCAGCAGGATGATCACGATGGCAATTCCGCTCATGGCGTCGTTGTCCTGGGTTTACTGTGGCCGGCGCCAGCGTTGAGAAATGGTTTGGTCAGGCGGTTCATGAGGATGGTGTTTGGAAGTGGCAATAAACGAACTGCTGCAATGTACCCGAAGGCGTGCGGTGTTCTTCCTTCTCATGCCGCACTAGAGTAAATGACGTGCCGAACGCTGCGTGCAACTGATCTGCGCTGTAGCGCACGACGGGCAGGCCGCTGCATTGGCTGGGGCCATCTTCCGCAAACGTGGCGACGATGACATGGCCACCCGGTTTGACCGCGCGCAGCACGGCCGCGACATAGGCCTGCCGGTCATCGGCTGACGTCAGGAAGTGAAAGACTGCCCGGTCGTGCCATAGCGCATAGGCGTTGGCCGGGAGGATTGCGCTGGTAATGTCGGCTTCAAGCCACCGCACCGGGTGGCCCGCCGCACCAAGCCGGGCCTGGGCGGCGGCGAGTGCCGTCGCGGAGAGATCAAGTACCGTGAGCTTGGCGTACCCCTCTGCCAGGAGGCCGTCGACGAGCCTTGAAGTGCCGCCGCCAACATCGATGATTGGCGCGGACAAGGAAACTCCCGTGTCGCGGATCAGGCTTAAGGACTGCCTGGCATGCTCCTGAAACCAGCTGACAGCATCTGCTGGTTTAGTCGAATAGATGTGGTCCCAGTGTGATTTTTGCGGCATTCGATCTCCCAAGAATACGCCAGTGCGGTTAACAAAGAGAAACGGATGCCGGGTTCACGCATCCGGGAAAAAAAAAGCACAATTTCCTTCGTCTTGGCGGCATGCCCTTTATGATTGGGTTCATCACATTATCTCAGCAACAAATCACCTCACACTTTACCCGGCGGTTCCGGGCTGAGCTGGGTGAAAACCAAAAGGTCATTCCACTTCGGAGCCCTTGCTCCGTTTTGAACACCCCACCTCAAGGAAACCATCATCATCACCGAAAATATTACCGTCACCATTGATGTGTCGGGCTGCTCTGCCCGGCCCCGCTGCTGAACGGCGAACCAGTCGTCAGGTATTGAAACGGCGCAAGGCAAACCAGGCAATACCAGCCCACAACAGCGTACGTATTGTCATAGCGCCAACAGTTCGTCCTTCATACGGGGTCCCGGTCATTACAAGCAGGCCAAAGACGAGAAAGGTCAGGGCCGTGGCAACCGCAATTACGAGCGCCAGTCGCCCCGCCCAGGCTTGTCGAGTAGCCAAACCAACAGCTGCTCCGACATAGGCAAATCCGCAAATAAAGTTGAACCAGACGATCGCGGGCATGTAGTTACCCGCTGCGGTGCGTGCCTGATCGCCGCCAAAAATCACCTGGCCACCTGAAATGATTGTTATCAGTCCGAAAACCAGAGCAATTGCCGCTATGCCATAGCGGAAAAGCAGCACCTTTCGCTCACTCATCTGCTTACCCTTTCCAATGATCGCCCATGGAGGACATGGTGTAAGATAGTAACAGGTTACTTACTTATTCCGAGTGGCACCATGCTATGACCAATAAATCATCAAACGACATGGAAAGTGCTGTCCGCGTGCGTCATTCAGCCGAAGAGCGCCGTGAAGAAGCGGTAGATGCCGTTATCGAGCTCTCCCGCGAGCGTAGTCCGGAAGGCATCACCACCCAGGCAATCGCCGAGCGTATTGGCGTCACGCACGGCGCGCTGTTCCGCCACTTTCCCGACAAGGCGTCCATCTGGATGGCCGTGTTCGACTGGCTGGGTGCGCGACTTGGGCGTGTGGCTGATACGGCTTTCGCTGCCGGCGGCGAACCGCTGCTAATCCTGGAGCGCCTCTTCCATGCCCAGATAGCCTTCGTTGCCAGCCATCCCGGCGTGCCGCGCATCCTGTTTCACGAGTTGCAGCGGCCAGCCGGTTCCACTCTGCATGGTCTGGCGCGCGGCATCGTCGGCGCCTACCGTGAGCGCGTCAAGGCACTGATTGTCCAGGCAAAGGCCGGCGGGCAGCTGCCGCCCGGACTCGACGCGGATGCCGCCGCCGTGCTTTTCGTTGGTACGGTGCAGGGACTGGTGGTGCAAAGCACGCTGTTTTCCGGGGAGCTGGATATGCGGGATGCGGCACGTCGCGTTTTTCCTTTGTTGCTTGATGGCTTTCGTGGAGCGTCCGCATGAAATATCTCTCGCGTCGTAATCTCTTTCTGACCGCTTTTGCCATTCTCTTTCTGGCGGCTTTCGGCTGGATCATCGCCACCCAGGGCCCTCTCGCCGCAGTCAAGGTCACGGCGGCCAAGGCCGGCGTGACGACGCTCGAACGCAGCCTGTTCGGTATCGGCACGGTCGAGGCGCGCCGCGCTTATGCCATCGGGCCGACAGTAGCCGGGCGGGTGGCGCGCGTGCTGGTCGATCAGGGTGATGTCGTGAGGGCCGGCCAGTTGCTCGCCGAGATGGAGCCGGTCGACCTCGATGCGCGTCTGGCGGCCGGTGCCGCCGCTGCTGCGAGCGCCACCCAGCGGGTGCAGTCTGCCGAAGCTGCGGAGGATGAGGCGAAGAGTCGCGCGCAGCTCGCGAAAAACAGTGCCGAGCGTTACGCTGAATTGCGCCGCAAGAATTTCGTCAGTCAGGAAGCCGCCGACGTCAAGATGCACGAAGCCGCCGCCGCAAATGCTGCGCGGGAGTCGGCCGCCGCCGCTCTGACAGCGGCGAAAGCGGACGTGCGGCGCGCGCAAGCCGAGCTCACCGGCACCGGCCAGAGCCGCGCCCATCTGCGCTTGCTCAGTCCCGTGGCTGGCGTTGTCAGCGCGCGCCTGGCGGAGCCGGGTTCGACCGTGGTGGCTGGCCAGTCGGTGGTGCAGGTGATCGATCCGGCCTCGCTCTGGCTGCGCGTGCGCATTGATCAGGGCCGCTCGACGGGGCTGGCGGTTGGCCTTGCCGCGGACATTGTGCTGCGCTCACAAACCAGGCAAGGCTTGCCCGGCCATGTCGAGCGGGTCGATCTGGTTGGCGACGCGGTGACCGAGGAACGTATCGCCAACGTGGCCTTCGACGTGTTGCCAGGGATGATCGCCATCGGCGAACTCGCCGAAGTCACGCTGCGCCTGCCGCCCGTCGAGAAAGCGCTGGCCGTGCCAGCCGCCGCCCTCAAGCGCGAAGGCAAAAAGGAGGGCGTGTGGCAGGTCGCGGATGGCCGCGCGAAATTCGCCGCCGTCACCACCGGCGCGATATCCGCCGATGGGAAAGTGCAGATATTGCAGGGACTGGCTGCTGGCGATCAGGTGATCGTGTATAGCAGCAAATCGCTCTCGCCCGGCCTGCGTGTGAAAGTGGTCGATGCTCTTGTGAAAACTCCGCAATGATCAATCTCGCTGCCCGCGACATCCTTCATGGCTGGGGAAAGTTTCTCTTCACCGGTATCGGGCTGGGCCTGCTGATCGGTACGACGCTGACCATGGCCGGTGTTTTCCGCGGCATGGTCGACGATGCCCAGGTGCTGATCGACAACAGCGGCGCCGACCTCTGGGTGGTGCAGCAGGGCACGCTGGGGCCTTATGCCGAGCCGTCTTCCATCCGTGACGACGTGTGGCGCGGCATTGCGGGACTGCCGGGCGTCGCCGAAACCGGTAATGCCGCCTACCTGACAATCCAGATGGCGCATGCGGGCAGGGAAAGTCGCGTGATGATCGTCGGCATGGACGTCGATCGCCCGGGACGCCCCGGCGCGCCGGGCTATCTCACTGCTGGCCGGCCGATCCTGCATGGGCATTACGAAGCCATTGCCGATGAGCGCACGGGTCTGCAACTGGGGGAGCGCGTGCGTCTGCGTCGCCACGAATACACAGTTGTCGGGCTGACGCGCCGCATGGTGTCATCCTCTGGTGACCCGATGATCTTTGTCTCGCTCAAGGACGCGCAGGAAATCCAGTTTCTCAAGGACAATGACGCGCTCGTGAATGAGCGCGCGCGCACCGCCGCCAATCCGGCTTTCAACCGCCCCGGCGTACCCGGCCTGCTCGAAGCCGCACAGGCCAGCAGCGGGCAAAGCCGCAACGTCAATGCCGTGCTGGTGCGGCTTGAACCCGGTGCCAACCCGGATGCCGTCGCCGGCGAAATCCAGCGCTGGAAGCGGCTCACCGCCTATACGCGGGAGCAGATGGAAGACATTCTGGTTGCCAAGCTGATTGCCACCTCGGCCAAGCAAATCGGCATGTTCCTCATCATCCTCGCGGTGGTTACCGCGGCCATCATAGCCTTCATCATTTACACGATGACGATGGCCAAGCTGCGCGAAATTGCCGTGCTCAAGCTGATCGGTGCGCAGAACCGCACCATCGCGATGATGATCCTGCAACAGGCGCTCAGCCTCGGCCTGCTCGGTTTCCTCGTCGGCCGCGCCTCTGCTGGGCTATGGGGGCCGGCGTTTCCGAAATACGTGCTGCTGCTGCCGGGCGACGCCATCGGCGGCTTTATGGTTGTCATGGTCATCAGCGCGCTGGCGAGCGTCGTCGCCATTCGCGCCGCGCTCGCCATCGACCCCGCGGAGGCCATTGGTGGATAAAGTGGATAAGGTTCCGGCCATCAGGCTCACCGGCCTGAAAAAGCGTTACGGCACAGGTGATGCCGCCGTCGATGCGCTGAAGGGCGTCGATATGACCGTCTGGCCCGGTGAGGTCGTCGGCCTGATTGGCCCCAGTGGCTCGGGCAAGAGCACGCTGCTCAAGTGCCTGGGTGCGGTGATCGAGCCGACCGGCGGCCACATGGAACTGGCAGGCGAGACGATTTATGAAGATGGCTGGAAGATTTCCGACCTGCGCGCGCTGCGCCGCGATCGCATCGGCTTCGTCTTTCAGGCACCCTACCTGATCCCCTTTCTCGATGTCACCGATAACGTCGCGCTGCTGCCGATGCTGGCAGGCGCCGACAACACGGTGGCACGCCAGCGTGCGCTGGAGTTACTTAATGCGCTTGATGTCGCCCACCGTGCTGGCGCGCAGATTTCGCAGCTTTCCGGCGGCGAACAGCAACGCGTTGCCATCGCCCGCTCGCTCGCCAATCACGCGCCGATCATCCTCGCCGACGAGCCGACCGCGCCGCTCGATTCCGAACGCGCGCTGACGGTGATGCGCATCCTCAATGAAATGGCGCAGCAATATCAAACCGCCATCATTGTCGTCACCCACGACGAAAAGATCATCCCGACCTTCAAGCGCGTTTACCAGATTCGCGACGGCAAGACACACGAAGAAGCCGGCGAGGGCCGGCCGATCTGATCCAGGCCAGGTACCCGGTAAATGCCGCCAACGCGGAGGCTTGGGGCGAGTTCCCCCAAAATCGGCGCTGGCGGATTGAAATGCCCCGCATGGGGTACGGCGGAAACCGTGGTCTGATGTAGTGATGGCCGTGCGCGGCGCCGTCGGTGGCGATGCCGCAGGCGGTAGCAAAACCGAAAGTGGTTTCGGTCAGTGCCACGTCGTTGTCGATGTTGCCCGGGAATGTAATCCTTCTGTAATATTGCTTCTATAGGATGCGTCTCCATGGACACGGCGCCAGCCGATGTTCGAGCAGAGTTATTTTCCCCTACAGGAGACATCCAGCATGAACATGAAAAAGATCGTTGTGACCCTCGGCATCATCGCCGGTTCCGCTTTCGTGGCGCAAAGCGCCATGGCCCAAGCCGTCCAGGTCGATCCCGCCCTGCCCAACTATACCAAGGCCAGTGGCGTGTCCGGCAACTTCACCAGCGTCGGTTCCGACACGCTGAACAACCTGATGACGCTGTGGGCCGAGACCTACAAGCGCAACTACCCCAACGTCAACATCCAGATCCAGGGCGCCGGTTCCGCCACCGCGCCCCCGGCCCTGATCGAGGGCGCCGCCAACTTCGGTCCGATGAGCCGCGTGATGAACGCCAAGGAAATCGAAGCCTTCGAGAAGAAGTTCGGCTACAAGCCCACCGCCGTACCGGCCGCAATCGACGCCCTGGCCGTCTATGTCAACAAGGACAACCCCATCAAGGGGCTCTCCCTCCAGCAAGTCGACGCCATCATGTCCGCCACCCGCAAGTGCGGCGGCGCAGGCGACATCACCACATGGGGCCAGGTCGGCCTGACCGGCGAGTGGGCCTCACGTCCGATCGCCCTCTACGGCCGTAACTCGGTCTCCGGTACCTACGGCTACTTCAAGGAAGTGGCGCTGTGCAAGGGCGACTTCAAGCGCAACGTCGCCGAGCAACCGGGCTCCGCCTCGGTGGTACAGAGCGTCACCGGTCAGTTGGGCGCCATCGGCTACTCCGGCATCGGCTACAAGACCTCCGGCGTACGCGCGCTGCCGCTTTCGAAGAAGACCGGCGAGCCTTTCGTCGAAGCCGACGCCAAGCACGCCATCGACGGCACCTTCCCGCTGGCCCGCGTACTGTACTTCTACGTGAACAAGCGCCCGAACCAGCCGCTGCCGCCGCTGGAGCGCGAGTTCGTCAAGCT
>JAUXOM010000067.1 GCA_030682175.1 Rhodocyclaceae bacterium | reverse complement strand
GGCCTGTGCAAAACTACCACCGCTTCCGTCACCCACCTCTGCCTGCACTTCCTTACCGCGCGAGCGGTTTAGTCCTCTGTTCCAGCACGGCCTGCGCACGCTTGGGATCGGCCGTCCCGGTGCCGGATGCATCGCTGGTCTCGGGCAAGCGCGCAAGAGCATCCTCCAGCGCGGCCAGTTCCATCTGCAAATCGGTCAGCAGCACCGGTGCCGGACCGGCCGGGCCGGCGGCGCGCAAGGCGCGTTCCAGGGCTGCTGCTGCCGTCTGCAGGCGGGTCGCCCCGAGCGTGCCGGCCGCACCCTTCAGCGCATGCATGCGCTGGCGAGCTGCATCGGCGTGACCGGCGGCCAGCATCTGCTGCAAAAATTGTCCGTCGCTGGCATGCCGGGTGACAAACTGCCGCAGCAAGCGCGTATAGGTGACCACATCACCGTGCAGGCCAGCCAGCCCGCGCGTCACGTCGATGACACCGCTTTCGCTCAGCACTTGCGGCAGCCTGGCCAGGTTCCGCGCCAAACGATCCGGCAACGCTGGTGTGGCAGTCGCCCTGCCTTGCGCCAGTTCCGGCGGCAGCCACTTCAGCAGGGCGGCGTAAAAATCGGCGGGTTCGATCGGCTTGCCGACGAAATCGCTCATACCGGCGGCCAGGCAGGCGCGGCGATCCTCTTCGAAGACGTTGGCGGTCATCGCCAGGATGGGGGTGTTGCGGTAACCCGGCAGGGCGCGAATCGCCCGCGTCGCCTCGAAACCATCCATTACCGGCATCTGGATGTCCATCAGGATCAGGTCATAGGCAACGTCCCCCGCCAGCGCCAGTGCCGCACGGCCATCTTCCGCCACATCCGCGGCAAAGCCGCCGCCACGCAGCAATTCGCGGCCAATTTCGCGGTTGATCTGGTCATCCTCCACCAGCAGGATGCGGGCGCCTTTATAAGTTCGCAGAATGGCGGCAGGATCGGCGTTGACTTGCTCATCCGCAACGGGCAAAGACGCGATGCCGCGGCCATGATCGAGCCGGATGGCGAGCCAGAAAGTACTGCCCTGCCCCGGCGTGCTGTCGACACCGACCGCGCCGTCCATCAGTTCGGCGAGGCGCCGCGTGATGGCGAGGCCCAGGCCGGTCCCGCCGTATTTGCGGGTCGTCGAGGCGTCAGCCTGCTCGAAAGGCTGGAAAAGCCGCGCCAACTGGTCCGCCGGGATACCGATGCCGGTATCCTGAACTTCAAAGCGCACCAGGAGACCTGCCGGGCTGTCCTCCAGCAGGCGGGCACGCAAGCAGATGGTGCCGTGCTCGGTAAACTTGACGGCATTCGCGGCATAGTTGAGCAATGCCTGCCGCAGCCGGGTTGGATCACCGTGCAGCCACAGCGGCACACCATCCGTGTCCACATTGACGACCAGCCCCGTGGCCTGCGCCGAGTCGTGGATGAGCGCACGCACATTGTCGAGCAGCCCGGCCAGGTGGAAGTCCGACCGCTCGATCTGCAACTTGCCGGACTCGATCTTGGCCAGGTCGAGAATATCGCTGATGATCGCCAGCAGGTGCCGCGAGGAAGTGTCGATGCGCGCCAGCTTGTCGCGCTGCTCCGGGCGCGGATCGGCATGCAGCAGCAGATAGGTGAGCCCGAGAATGGCGTTCATCGGCGTGCGGATCTCGTGGCTCATGTTGGCGAGGAAGCTGCTCTTGGCCGCGCTGGCCGCCTCGGCCTGCAGCCGGGCGGCCTCCAGTTGCCGGGTGCGCTCGGCCACGCGCCGCTCGAGATCGGTGACATGTCCGCGCAGGGCTTCGTGCAGTTCGCGGATTTTCTCATCGGCCTGTTTGCGCTCGGTGAGGTCGGTGATAGTCACCAGGGTGGCAGAGCCCATTGGGGTTAGATTGAAGTGGATAAGATGTTCACGACCACCCTTGGCGGTGACATTGAATTCAAAGGGCGGTGACTCGATCCCCGCCTGCCGTGCCGACTCCAGTCCTGCATGCCACTCTGCCGCAACCTGTTGCCGATAGTCAGGATCGGGATAGGCCCGTTGCCACCACTCCGCCAGCGTAGGAATCTCGGTGGCCGTGTAGCCGAATGTCTCGGTGAATTTCCGGTTCAGGAATGAGACATTCTGGTGCTCGTCGCTCACCGCCATCGCCACCGGCGACGCTTCGATGATCGCGCTGAGCTTGGCCTCGCTCTCCTGCTGTTCTCGCTCGGCCTGCCGCCGCGCCAGGCGGTCGGAAAGCAGCAGGCCCAGCGCGACCGTCAACAACGGATGGATGAGCATGACCGGCAGGGTAATGAGGCCGGCCACCTGGGGCGCGACGTCGGCCGGCAGGGAGAACCACACCAGCACGGCCATGATCGAGTGCCCCAGCAGCCCGAACCCGTAGAGATATTTCCAGTTGATGGTTTCCAGCACCGGCGGGCGCCAATATCGCCATGCCAGCCCGTACAGGCCGGACAACACAATCAGCGCGGTCCCGGACCAGATCCCGATCCCGCCAATGACCAGACGATACGCAGCCATCATCACCATCGCAATGACAGTGGGCAGCACACCGAAGAACAGGCCCGCAATGGTCAGCAGCACCGTGCGCACATCGAAGAGAATGCCTTCCAGCACGGCAATCGGCGCCATCATGATGCCGATGCCGATGGCACCGAGAATCACCCCCCGAAACCAGGGTCGCCGCGCCAGCCAGTCGGCCGGGCGGCGCGCCTCCAGCAGATCCAGAATCTGCACGAGGGCCAACAGCAGGGCCGCATTGAATAGCAGGGAAGTGAGCGCAATGTCTTTCATGATTTCCGTCTTGCTTGCATCATCGTTTCCACCGCGGCCGGGGCGCTTGTCCTGATGTCATTTCCGGCACGGCACACCTCGTTACGCCCTCAACTCCCGCGGTTTGGTGGGTGATTTACAGCCCCGATGATAGCCATTTGCGTATCGATTGGACCGAATATATGCCCGACTTATCCGAAAGTCATAGGCGACCCCCGGCCAAGCGGGATTGCAGGCGCCGTACCCCATGCGGGGCACTTCGTCCCGCCAGCAGGGAGGCCGTCAGGCCGGAAGCGGCCCGAAGAGGCTGCGCCGACTTTTGACAACCCTGACAACTCTGCCTTCCCTTCAGCCGCTGGCAGGCTATATTGGATTCAAGGGAGATTGCAAATGGGTCCCGCACCGCTGATACGCAAAACCGCTGACGATCTGCGCGTAGTGCCCAACCTCGCTGACTATGCCGCGGGCTGTAGCAGTTTTTCGTGGCAGGCGGCAAATCGTGATTTGGGGCTGCGCAGCGGCGGTGGATTCAATATCGCCCATGTTGCGCTCGATGCGCATGCGGCGGGCCGCTTGGGCGAGAAGGTGGCATTGCGCTTCCTGGCGCTCGACGCAGCCGCGCATGATGTCAGTTATGGCGAATTGTCCCGACTGAGCAAGCGCTTCGCCAATGTGCTGGCGCAGCTCGGCATCGCCAAGGGCGAGCGGGTCTTTATGCTCGCGGGACGCATCCCCGAGCTTTATGTCGCCGTCCTCGGCAGTCTCAGGCATGGCGCGGTGGTGTCGCCCTTGTTTTCCGCCTTCGGTCCCGAGCCCATCGCCACGCGCGTGAATCTGGGCGCATGCCGCGTGCTGGTCACCACCGCCGCGCTTTACGAGCGCAAGGTGGCGCAATGGCGCGACAAGATGCCGACGCTCGAACATGTGCTGCTGGTGAGGGAAGAAAGTGGCACGGCCATTCCCGCGGGCACGCTCGACCTCGTCGCGTTGATGGATGCCGCGAGCGACACCTGCGCACCGGTCGCGACCACGGCCGAAGACATGGCGCTGCTGCACTTCACCAGCGGTACCACCGGCACCCCCAAGGGCGCCGTGCATGTGCATGGCGCGGCCGTCGCCCATTACGCCACCGCCCGCTATGCGCTCGACCTGCATCCCGACGACATCTTCTGGTGCACCGCCGACCCGGGCTGGGTGACGGGCACCTCCTACGGCATCATCGCGCCGCTCTTGCACGGCGTGACCTCGATCATCGACCGCGAGGAGTTCGACGCCGAACGCTGGTACGGCATCCTGCAGGACGAAGGCGTCACGGTCTGGTACACGGCGCCGACGGCGATCCGCATGCTGATGAAGGCCGGCGCCGAGATTCCGCGCAAGTACCGCTTTCCCGATCTGCGCTTCATCGCCAGCGTCGGCGAGCCGCTCAACCCCGAGGCGGTGCGCTGGGGCAAGGAAGTGCTGGGCCTGCCGATCCACGACAACTGGTGGCAGACGGAGACCGGCGGCATCATGATCGCCAACACGCCGGCCTTCGACATCAAGCCGGGCTCGATGGGCCGGCCGCTGCCGGGCATCGAGGCCTGCATCGTCGAGCACCTCGAGGCCGTTGGCGAGCCGCCGCGGGTGCGCATCGTCGAGCAGCCCGATGTCGAAGGTGAACTGGCGCTGCATGCCGGCTGGCCGTCGATGTTCCGCGGCTACCTCGACAACGAGGCGCGCTATCGCAAGTGCTTCGCC
>JAUXOM010000098.1 GCA_030682175.1 Rhodocyclaceae bacterium | reverse complement strand
GGGGGGCGGGCGTCCTGACCGTGAAAGGCACCACAGCGTTTGCGCCGGGCCGTCCCAAGCAAGCGCGGCCCGCGGCGTTAGCCGCAATCTGCACCCATATCTCATCTGAGCGCCCCGTGATATTCGAGCGCAAGCGACCTGTATCGAACCCCCCGCGAGGGGGGCGAAGGGGGGCGGGCGTCTTGACCGTGAAAGGCACCACAGCGTTTGCGCCGGGCCGTCCCAAGCAAACGCGGCCCGCGGCGCCAGCCGCAATCCGCACCCGCATCTCATCTGAGCGCCCCGTGATATTCGAGCGCAAGCGACCTGTATCGAACCCCCCGCGAGGGGGGCGAAGGGGGGCGGGCGTCTTGATGACCGCAGCCTCAGTCGCCGCCAACATCCTCCAGCACCAGCAGTGCGGACAGCCCTTCGGCATCCGGCAATCGTACCGCCCGGACGGTTACATTCAGCCAGCGCGTTCCGCCGGTCGGTGGCACGAGGCCGAGGCGCAGGCGCTGCGCGCCGCCTTCCTGTTGATCCTGGATTACTTTCCGTAATGGGTGTGCATCTGCTGGCAACGCGGCGCCATTTGCATCCAACCAACGCAAGTTGAGGTTTTCCAGACGCTCACCCAGCAGCGCAGAGGCATTCAGCAGGCTTGCCGCTTCACTGTTGGCAAGCTTGATCTCTCCTGCGGCATCAAGCACCAGCACAGCAAAAGGCAGGGCCGCGAAAACAGCGTGAAAGCTGTCGGCTGCCCTGCGGCGCGCAGCCTCGGCCGCCATGTATTCGCTGATGTCTTCCTTCACTGCCATGAAATTGGCGATCCTGCCTTCCGCATCGAATACCGGCGAGATCGAGGCACGCTCCCAATACAGGCTCCCATCCTTGCGCCGGTTGTGAAAGGTGCCGCGCCATTCCTTGCCCGAGGTAATGGTTTTCCATAGCTGCTGATAGGCTTCGGGCGAGGTTTCCCCGGATTTGAGCAGGCGCGGATTCTGCCCGACCGCCTCGCTGACAGCGTAGCCTGTGGTGGCAACGAATTTCGGGTTTGCGTAAACGATTCTTCCCTCGGCATCGGTGACGATGATCGTCGCCGGGCTTTGCTCGAGCGCGTGCATCAGTAATCGCTGGCGTTGGCTGGCGCTGGTGTATTTTTCCCTGGAGAGCGCCGTAGCGACGCGTTTGGCGCTGGTCTGCGCGCGCGCGCGGGCTTCGCTGTCCTTGAGCCAGGCACGCAGCGTGTTGGTCGACACCCCGTACTCGCGCGCCAACTCCAGCAGCGGTGTGTTGCCTTCGCGCATGAGGGCGACAACCTGTTCCTTGATTTGTTTGTTGTGTCGCATTGCCAGTCCAGAATTGACTTGGCCAATTCTAATACAGCAGCCGTTCCTAACCCACCAGACCGGCACTACCCAACGCCAGGCATGGTCAGAACGGCGCCAGTCGCCAAACCAGCGGCAAGGCAATCAGCGCCCCAAAAAACACCGCGACGTGAAACCATGACCACCAGCGGTATTTGCTCACCACTTTGCCGGGGTCGATGTCCGATATCAGATAGAAACGGCCATCTTCCGGGCGCTGCATCACATGCAGTTCACTGGAGTTGTGCAACTCGCGGTGACTGGCGGCAACCTCGCGCTTTGCCTGCAGACGGGCCAGCCCCCATTCCTCAAGGTCAATCCGGCCATCCTGGTTCAGGTCAAAACGCTGGAGGAGTTCGCCGGGCCGCGTCTTCCATTCTGCCAGCAGGTGCTTGACGTCTTCGGCGGCATTCAACTCGATGGCGACGCTACCCAGCGTCGCAAACTGCCCGAGCACGTAGATTTTCTGCCGCTCGACGAATAGCCATTGCGTAAAACGGCGCTCACCCTGTGTCCATTGGTCTTTTTTGGAGACAAGCATCTCGGCGCCAACCGGGTCCACCAGACACTCCCCGGACCCATCGTCGAGGATGAAAGAGGCCTCGCTCTCCCCCTGGCTTTCCAGGGTCCATTTGTTATCGCTGTCGCGGTGTTCAATCCGATAGCGATACCACAGGCAGGGTAGATGGTTTGCCGGACTGATCACTGGCTGACCCCCGAGCGGCTTGCCTATGCCGATCAATTCCACATAGCCCTGCGCCGCCGAGGCGATTCGCGAAGTCGGCGTGTCGGCCACGGCGCGCGCACGGCGCCAGGCGGAAATCCAGGCAATCAGGCTGAGCGGGGCTATCAACGCCACACAGACAAACATGCCGAGGCGTGACTCGGTCTGGAAACCGATGAGCAGCAGGATGATCTGGCCACCGGAGGTGACCAGATCGCCATACCCCCGGCGCAGTGAGACGAGCATTACGTAGCAGACTTCAACCGAACAGTGCCTTTATGTCGACATCGGCCTTTTCTGCATTGGCGAACACGAGCAGCGGTTTTTCCCCAAAACGAAACAGGCCGGCGATGATGGTGTCGGGAAACTGCTCGATACGCACATTGTTGATATTGACTGACTCGTTGTACAGCTCGCGCCGGTCGGCAATGGCGTTTTCCAGAGCAGTGATGCGGTTTTGCAGTTGCATGAAATTCTCATTGGCCTTCAGCTCGGGGTAGGCCTCGGCGACAGCAAAGATCTGCCCCAGCCCCATGCGCAACGCCCCCTCGGCCTTGCCCAGTGCCGGAATGTTCTGGCTTTCGCGTGCCGTTTGCACCCGGGAACGCGCCTCGATCACCCGTTGCAGGGTTTCCTGCTCGAACTGCTTGTACTGCTTGCAGGTCTCGACAAGCTTGGGCAACTCGTCATGGCGCTGTTTGAGCAGCACGTCGATGTTGGCCCAGGCCTTGGCGACCGCATGCTTCACCCCCACCAAACCGTTGTAAATCATTACCCCATAAGCAACAACGACCACGACGATCCCCAGCATCACCATCGAAAAGATACTCATGATTTCCCCCTAACAGGATTGCGCATACCCATCTTAATACGGCTCACCATGCTTTTCCCGCAGGCGTGTCGTGGCGATCGGCTTTGCCGTGACACAAAACACAAGGGCAGCCATGGCTGCCCTTGCTTGTGCTGCTTGAAGAATAATCCAGCCTACTTGCGGCGCAGCTTCTGGATCGCCGCCAACTGGGCAACCGCTTCGGCCAGCTCGGCCTGGGCACGGGCAAAGTCCATGTCGGCGCTCTTGTTGGCCATGGCTTCCTCGGCCTTGCGCTTGGCGTCTGTTGCCTTCGCCTCGTCAAGGTCCTTGCCACGAATCGCGGTATCGGCCAGCACGGTGACCAAGCCCGGCTGTACTTCAAGAACACCGCCAGCCACGAAGATCAACTCCTCACGGTCCTGGTTCGGGATCTTGAGGCGCACCGCACCCGGCTTGATGCGTGTCATCAGCGGCATGTGGCCAGGCAGGATGCCGAGCTCGCCGGCCTCGCCGGGCAGCACGACAAACTCCGCCAGCCCCGAGAAGATCGACTCTTCCGCGCTGACAACGTCTACATGTACAGTCAGTGCCATTTCGGCTCCTTGTTCGCGTCAGCGCTTACTGAAGGGTCTTGGCCTTCTCGAAGGCCTCTTCAATACCGCCAACCATGTAGAAGGCCTGCTCCGGAAGCTGATCACACTCGCCTTCGACAATCATCTTGAAGCCCTTGATGGTCTCCTTGAGGGTGACGTATTTGCCGGCAGAACCGGTAAATACCTCGGCAACGAAGAAAGGCTGCGAGAGGAAGCGCTGGATCTTGCGCGCGCGCGACACGGTAAGCTTGTCTTCCGGGGCGAGTTCGTCCATGCCCAGAATGGCGATGATGTCGCGCAATTCCTTGTAGCGCTGTAGGGTCGCCTGCACCTTGCGAGTCGTCGCGTAGTGCTCTTCGCCGACGACGTTCGGGTCGACCTGGCGCGAGGTGGAGTCGAGCGGATCAACCGCCGGGTAAATACCCAGCGAGGCGATGTCGCGGGACAGCACGACGGTGGCGTCGAGGTGGCCGAAGGTGGTGGCAGGGCTGGGGTCGGTCAAGTCGTCGGCCGGCACATACACGGCCTGGATCGAGGTGATCGAACCCGTCTTCGTGGAGGTGATGCGCTCCTGCAGGCGGCCCATTTCCTCGGCCAGTGTCGGCTGATAGCCCACGGCGGAAGGCATCCGGCCCAGCAGCGCCGATACTTCGGTACCGGCCAGCGTGAAGCGGTAGATGTTATCGACGAAGAACAGGATGTCGCGGCCTTCATCGCGGAAAGCCTCGGCCATCGTCAGGCCGGTCAGCGCGACGCGCAAGCGGTTGCCGGGCGGTTCGTTCATCTGGCCGAACACCATGCCGACCTTGTCGAGAACGTTCGATTCTTTCATCTCGTGATAGAAGTCGTTGCCCTCGCGAGTCCGCTCGCCAACGCCGGCGAACACCGAGAGACCGGAGTGTTGCTTGGCGATGTTGTTGATCAGTTCCATCATGTTCACGGTCTTGCCGACGCCGGCGCCGCCGAACAGGCCGACCTTGCCGCCCTTGGCGAACGGACAGATCAGGTCGATAACCTTGATGCCGGTTTCGAGCAACTCGACCGAAGGCGACAGGTCACGGTAGGCCGGGGCTTTCTGGTGAATGGCGCGCCGCACCTCGGTGCCGATCGGGCCGGCTTCGTCGATCGGGCGACCCAGCACGTCCATGATGCGGCCGAGCGTGGCTTCGCCGACCGGTACGGAAATTGGCCCACCGGTGCTATTGACTTTCATGCCCCGGCGCAGACCATCCGATGAACCCATCGCGATGGTTCGAACTATGCCGTCGCCGAGCTGTTGCTGCACCTCGAAGGTCAGGCCTTCCTCCGCGTTAGTCTCGCTCGCATCGATCATCAAGGCGTCGTAGACTTTTGGCATGCTTCCACGGGGAAACTTGATGTCCACCACCGCGCCAATGCACTGCACGATTTGTCCGTTGCTCATGGTTTTTCCTTAAACGCTAAACCGTTAACCCGCGATCGCGGCGGCACCGCCAACGATCTCGGATATCTCTTTTGTAATCGATGCCTGGCGGGCCTTGTTATAGACCAGCTGCAGCTCCTTGATGACGACGCCGGCATTGTCGGTGGCCGATTTCATGGCCACCATGCGTGCCGACTGTTCGGAGGCCATGTTCTCGGCCACCGCCTGGTAAATCAGTGCCTCGACATAGCGCATCAGCAAATCGTCGATAACCACCCGCGCATCCGGCTCGTAGAGGTAATCCCAGGAACCGGTCGGTGTGCCAAGACGATCACCGCACAGGGGCAGCAACTGCTCCATCACGGGCTCCTGGCGCATGGTGTTGATGAAGCGCGTGTAGGCAATATGCACCACGTCAAGCTCACCGTTCTGGAAGGCGTCGATCATGACCTTCATCGGCCCGATCAACTTCTCCAGGTGCGGCCGGTCGCCCAGATGCACGACATGTGACACGACGTTGGCACCAAGGCGCTGCATGAAACCCAGACCCTTGTTGCCGATACAGGTGGCGCGAATATCCTTCGCTCC
The DNA here is from genome assembly GCA_030682175.1 of Rhodocyclaceae bacterium. Taxonomy (GTDB): domain Bacteria; phylum Pseudomonadota; class Gammaproteobacteria; order Burkholderiales; family Rhodocyclaceae; genus Sulfuricystis. The sequence goes on along the minus strand of JAUXOM010000098.1, from coordinate 12,371 downwards.
AGCCGCCTCCCACTGTCGCATCGCATTCAGCACCTGGCGCATCACGTTGGTGTTGAGACCACCGCAGAGGCCCTTGTCGGTCGTTACCATCACGATGCCGACGCGCTTGGGCGCTTCGCCTTCCTTCGCCTTGGTCAGGAAGGGGTGCCGGTATTCGGTAACGTTGGCCGCGGCGAGGTGTGCCGCCAGACTGCGAATTTTCTCGCTATACGGTCGGGCCGCCCGCATCCGCTCCTGCGCCTTGCGCATTTTGGATGCAGCCACCATCTCCATGGCCTTGGTTATTTTCTTGGTGTTCTGGACCGATTTGATCTTGGTCCGAATCTCTTTACCGCCGGCCATGGCGTTCTCCTAATGCTCGCGGCGGGCAGCCCCAGGCGAACCTACGCACTTCCGCAAGGGGCAGCGAACCAAATTGGCAAATATGGTTAGCGCGGGATGCCATTATGCTCAGGCCCAGGTTTTCTTGAACGCGGCGACAGCGGTTGCCATTTCGGCTTCGCCTTCCTTGTCCAGATCCTTGGTCGACTCGATCTTGTCCATCAGCGCACCATACTGCTGATGCATATACTGTTGAAGCGCCGCCTCGAAGGCAAGAATGCGCGCACCGTCGACATCATCCAGATAGCCCTGGTTCACCGCGAAGAGCGATACGGCCATGTCGGCGACCTGCAGTGGGGAATACTGCGCCTGCTTCATCAGTTCGGTAACGCGCCGGCCACGCTCCAGCTGCTTGCGGGTGGCATCGTCAAGGTCGGAAGCAAACTGGGCAAAAGCCGCAAGTTCGCGGAACTGGGCGAGCGCCAGACGCACACCACCGCCGAGCTTCTTGATCGCCTTGGTCTGGGCCGCGCCACCGACGCGCGACACCGAGACGCCGGCGTTGATGGCGGGACGGACCCCGGCGTTGAACAGGTCGCTTTCCAGGAAGATCTGGCCGTCGGTAATCGAAATCACGTTGGTCGGCACGAAGGCGGACACGTCGCCGGCCTGCGTCTCGATCACGGGCAGCGCGGTCAGCGAACCGGTTTTGCCCTTGATTTCACCATTGGTCAGCTTTTCGACCCAGGCCTCCGAGACACGCGCAGCGCGCTCGAGCAGGCGGGAGTGGAGGTAGAACACGTCGCCCGGGTAGGCTTCGCGACCCGGCGGACGGCGCAGCAGCAGGGAGATCTGGCGATAGGCCCAGGCCTGCTTGGTCAAATCGTCATAAATGATCAGGGCGTCCTGGCCGCGGTCGCGGAAATATTCGCCCATGGTGCAGCCGGAGTAGGGCGCGATGAACTGCATCGCGGCAGACTCGGAAGCGGTGGCGGCCACGACGATGGTGAAATCCATCGCGCCGTACTCTTCGAGTTTGCGCACTACGTTAACCACGGTCGAGGCTTTCTGACCGATGGCGACGTAGATGCAAATCAGATCCTTGCCCTTCTGGTTGATGATGGTGTCGATGGCTACCGCGGTCTTGCCGGTTTGCCGGTCGCCAATGATCAGCTCGCGCTGGCCACGGCCGATCGGCACCATGGCGTCGATCGCCTTGAGGCCGGTCTGCACCGGCTGCGACACGGATTTCCGCCAGATCACGCCCGGCGCGACCTTTTCGATCTTGTCGGTCATCTTGGCTTCGATCGGGCCCTTGCCGTCGATCGGTTCGCCCAGCGCATTCACCACGCGGCCGATCAGCTCGGGGCCGACGGGCACTTCGAGAATGCGGCCGGTACATTTGACCGTGTCGCCTTCCGTGATGTGCTCGTATTCACCCAGCACCACGGCGCCGACAGAATCGCGCTCGAGGTTCAGCGCGAGGCCGAAGGTGTCACCTGGAAATTCGAGCATCTCGCCCTGCATGACGTCGGCCAGGCCGTGGACGCGGCAGATGCCGTCGGTCACCGTCACCACCGTACCCTCGTTGCGGGCGGTGGGGGCAAGCTGCATGTTCTGGATCCGGCTCTTGATCAGGTCGCTGATTTCGGAGGGATTGAGGTTCATGGAAAACTCCTAGTTCTTGAGCGAAACCGCCATGGCATTCAATTTGCCACGCACGGAAGCATCGATAACCTGGTCACCCAGGGCGATGCGTACACCACCAATTAGCTCCGGCGCAAGTTCGACGGTCGCCTCGATCTTGTAGCCGAGCTTTTCTTCAAGGTCGGCCACGAGTTTGGAAAGCTGGGTCGCATCCAGCGGAAAAGCCGAACTGACAACTGCGTCATGCGTGCCTTCAAGCGCATTCTTGAGTTCCCCGAACAGGTTGCTGATTTCCGGCAGCACACCAATACGGCGATTTTCGACAAGGACACTGGCGAAATTGCGCTGTTCCGCGGACAACTCGCCGGTCACCCCGAGAAACAACTCGGTGATGGCGTCAGATGGCACACGCGGATCAGCCACGCACTCACGCATCTGCTCATCCGCCGCAGCGGCGGCCATGCGCTCCAGCGCGGTTTGCCAGGCAGGCAGTGCACCCGCCGCCTTGGCCAGCTCGAAAGCTGCCTCGGCATACGGACGCGCGACGGTGACGTTCTCGGCCATGGTCAGCCTCCCGCCGGGCCGCCCCAAGGGAGGCCAAGCCACCCTGTGGGGGGCAGCGAACGGATGTAAGCGTGGGGGGCCATTATTTAGAGCTCCGCTTTCAGCTGATTGAGCAAGTCGGCGTGGGCGGCGGGATTGATCTCCTTGCGGAGAATCTGCTCGGCGCCGGCGACGGCCAGCAAGGCCACCTGGTCACGCAGGGCTTCCCTGGCGCGTTGTGCGGCAACCTCGGCCTCACCCTCGGCGGCGGTACGCGCGGCGGCGATGATGCGATTCGCCTCGGCACGTGCTTCGTCGAGAATCTGCGCACCCTGGCGCTCGGCGCCACCACGCAGTTCGTTGGCCGATTCGCGCGCCTTGCGCAGCTCGTCGGTGGCGCGGCGTTCCGCCAGCGCCAGATCGGTTTTCGCCCGGTCCGCCGCCGCCAGACCATCGGCGATCTTGGACGCGCGTTCGTCGAGCGCCTTCATGATGGGCGGCCACACGAATTTCATCGTGAACCACGCCAGAATGAAGAACACAACGAACTGTGCGAAGAGTGTTGCGTTCAGATTCACGGTTCTCGCTCCTTTCGGCTTGAAGGGGCGCCGTTTACTTGATGAACGGGTTGGCGGTGGTGTACCAGAGGGCGATACCGGTACCGATAATGAACGCGGCATCGATCAGGCCGACCAGCAAGAACATCTTGGTCTGCAGAGTGTTCATCAGTTCGGGCTGACGGGCCGATGCTTCGAGGAAGCGGCTGCCCATGATGCCGATGCCGATACAGGCGCCTGCAGCACCGAGACCAATGATTAGGCCGGCGGCCAGCGCAACAAAACCTACGACGTTGCCTTCCATGACGACTCCTTGTGTTTAAAAAATCAGGGTTGAAAAAACAGGTTTGAGTAGAACAGACTAATTAGTGACTTTCATGTGCCTGACCGATATACACCAGCGTCAGCATCATGAAGATAAACGCCTGCAGGGTAATGATCAGGATATGGAAGATGGCCCAGACAGTACCGGCAAAGATATGGCCAACCCAGAGCAGACCGCTGCCCCAAGTGCCGGCCCAGGCCGCGCCCATCAGCGCGATCAGCATGAAGATGAGTTCGCCCGCATACATGTTGCCGAACAGCCGCATGCCGTGCGAGACCGTCTTGGCGACAAACTCGATGATCTGCATGGCGAAGTTGATCGGATAGAGCAGGAAATGGTTGCCGAAGGGCGCGGTGAAAAGCTCATGCATCCAGCCGCCGAAACCCTTGATCTTGACGTTGTAGTAAAGGCACATCACCAGCACGGCCAGCGACATGCCGAGCGCGGCATTCAGGTCGGCCGTCGGCACGACGCGCATGTAGTTGATGCCGACCAGCGCGCCGAGCGTGGGCAGCATATCGACCGGCAGGAGGTCCATGGCGTTCATCAGGAAGATCCAGATGAACACGGTCAACGCCACCGGAGCGACGAATTTGCGCGACTCGGGGGAATGCACGATGCCCTTGGCCTGGTCGGCGACCATTTCAATCAGGATCTCGACGGCGGCCTGGAAGCGGCCAGGGACGCCGGAGGTGGCCTTTTTCGCCGCGCGGGCCATGACGAACACCGCCAGAAGGCCAAGCGCGATCGAGTAAAACATGGTGTCGAGGTGGATAACCGACCAGTCGACCAGTGAGGTCTGCTTGACGTTGGTCAGGTGGCCGAGGTGGTGGCTGACGTATTCGGATGCAGTCGGTGCGTGCGCGGTGGCCATGTTTTCAAGTCTTAAGCAAGAGTGCAAAAAGATTAACAAACATCACAGCAAACAATCCGGCAATGAGCGCCGGCCAATTCACATCAATCAGGCGTGGCAGAAACAACAGTAACGCAATTACAGCAGACAGCTTGACGGCTTCGCCGATCAGAAATCCCGCCGCTCCCGCCCGCTGCGTCGCAATTGCCAGACGCAGCCGCAGCACGAACAGCAGATTAGGCAAGAAGTAGGCCGCGCCGCCGGCCAGGGCTGAGATTGCAGCCGGCCTTGCACCACCCGGACCCGCCAGAAGACCCGCTACCGCGGCCACTGCCAGGATCACCGCCGCCTGGAGCAAAAGAATCTTAAACATGCTCCCGACAAGCCCTTCCTCTGAACCTTTTTCTTTTCGTCTCGCTTGCCGATTCAGCCGGCTTGCGATGCGCGCTACCGCACAGGTGCCGAACGTTAAAGTGATTGCCGTGATAAGTCAATTGTCTGTTCATGGAGGCTTTTTATGGCGTTCTTCATAATTCTGTTCTATCCCATTTCAGCGCTGTGGGAACCCTAGCCACGCAGGCGCCTCAATATGCCATCGAGCTGATCGAGACTGGCGAAGCGGATATTCAAGGTTCCCGCCCCCTTCCGGTTAGCACTTACTTTCACCGTGGCGCCAATCGCGTCGGACAAATCTTCCTCAAGTCGCGCCAGGTCGCGACCCTTCTCGGGCGCTGCTGTTTTGTGCGCCGGCGGGTTCAGTTCACGCGCCACGCGCCGCTCGGTTTCACGCACCGAATAACCCTTGTCGGCGATCTCGGCCGCGAGTCGACCCTGCTCGGATTTCGTCATGGCGAGCAGCGCACGGGCGTGGCCCATCTCGATATCGCCCGCCATCAGCAGGTCCTGGGCCGGCTTGGCGAGCTGCAGCAGCCGCAGCAAATTACTCGCTGCCGAGCGCGAACGCCCGACCGCATCGGCCGCTTCCTGGTGAGTCATGCTGAATTCGTCGATCAGCCGTTGCAGGCCGGCGGCCTCTTCGAGCGGATTCAAATCCTCGCGCTGGATGTTCTCGATCAGCGACATGGCCAGCGCGGCATCGTCGGGAATGTCGCGAATCAGCACCGCCACTTCGACGAGACCGGCGATCTGCGAGGCGCGCCAGCGCCGCTCGCCGGCGATGATTTCGTAACGGCCGCTGCTGACCGGGCGCACCGAAATCGGCTGGATCAGCCCCTGCGCCTTGATCGAGGAGGCGAGATCTTCCAGCGAGCCCGGATCCATGCGCGTGCGCGGCTGATACTTGCCCGGCTGCAGGTCGCCGATCGGCAGCGTCGCCTGACGCTGCCCCTCCGTTGCACCATCGTTGCCGGACAGCAGCGCCTCCAGCCCCCGACCCAGTCCCTTTTTCCGTTGCATCATGATGCGCTGCTCCCCCCTTTTGCTGTTGTTTCCGCGCTTTCCCAGCTCTTGGCGCGTTCGATCATTTCCTGTGCGAAGGCCAGATAGGCCTGCGCCCCTTTCGCCGCCTTGTCGAACAACACCCCCGGTATGCCATAGCTCGGCGCCTCGGCCAGCCGCACATTGCGCGGCACCAGCGTCTTGAACACCTTGTCACCGAAATGCTGCTCCAACTGCGCCGAAACCTGGTTCGACAGCGTCGAGCGCGGGTCGAACATCACCCGCAGCAGGCCGATGATCTTCAGGTCGCGGTTCAGGTTGGCATGCACCTTCTTGATGGTGTTCACCAGGTCGGAGAGCCCCTCCAGCGCGTAGTACTCGCACTGCATCGGGATGATGACCCCGTGCGCGGCGCACAGGCCGTTCAGGGTCAGCATCGACAGCGAGGGCGGACAATCGATCAGCACGAAGTCGTATTCGTCGTGATGCTCGCGCAGGGCCGCCTTGAGGCGCATCTCGCGCAGGTCCAGATCGACCAGCTCGACCTCGGCACCGGCCAGATCGCGATTGGCGGGCAGCACGTCGAACGCGGCGGCCGGCGAAGTCAGGCGCACCTCGGACAGCGGTTGCAGACCAACCAGCAACTGATAGACCGAACGCGTCAGGGCGCGCTTGTCGATGCCGCTGCCCATGGTGGCATTGCCCTGCGGATCGAGATCGACCAGCAGGGTGCGCTGGCCGGCCTGGGCCAGCGCGGCGGCCAGGTTGACTGCCGTGGTGGTCTTGCCGACGCCGCCCTTCTGGTTGGCAATAGCAAAAATATGCATTTCAGGTTTTCTCCAGTTGCAGCAAATGGCGTTCGGCGTTCAGGCCGGGCACCTTCAATGGGTGACTTGCCGACACGCGCCAGCCCGCGGGCAAGGCCGTGATTTCGTCGGCAGGATACCCGCCCTTCATCGCCCAGAGACAGGGTGACAGATGCCCGGCCAGCCGGACAAAATCGCCCAGACTGGCAAAGGCGCGCGAAATCACCGCAGCAAATGTCCCATTGACATCTTCGACACGGCCGCAGTGAATGCTCACATTAGACAAGCCCAGTTCGATTTTCGCCTGGCGCTGGAAAGCCGCTTTTTTGTCCACGGTTTCGATGGAGGTGATCGACCAGTCGGGCCGGGCCAGCGCCAGAACCAGCCCCGGCAACCCCGCGCCACTGCCGACATCGGCCAAAGTAAACGCCTCGTTATCCTGACGCCGCCCCGCCCATCCCTCTCTCCCGACCTCTCTCCCACAAGGGGAGAGAGGAGGCGGACAGCTTCCCTCTCCCATCTCGGGGCGAGCGGGGGTTTCGGGGAGCATGCTCCCCGCCCGCGTAGCCGGTCGGCAATGCATTGCCGACCGTGGGGCGCGGAGGCGGGGATTGAGGGAGAGGGTGGCCGACTTTTGGATTGCCGGAATTACCGCCAGCGAATCCAGCAGATGGTGCGTCACCATTTCTGCCGGATCGCGAATTGCCGTCAGGTTATAAACCTTGTTCCATTTGACGAGCAGCGCCAGATAGGCGGCGAGCTTTTCCTCGGCACCTGCTGGCAGGTCGAGTTCCAGCGCTTTGATGCCATCCGCCAGATTCACACCCGCCCCCGCAGTTTTTTCAGATTCACCAGCAAGATGGAAATTGCCGCCGGCGTCACGCCCTGCATGCGGCTGGCCTGCCCGACGGTCTGCGGGCGCTGCTGCGCCAGCTTCTGGCGCACCTCGTGCGACAAACCCGCCACGGCGGCATAGTCGAAATCAGCGGGTATCGGCGCATCTTCCTGCGCCGCCATCCTGGCGACATCTTCCTTCTGGCGCTCGATATAGCCTTGATATTTCGCCTGAATTTCCACCTGCTCGATCACATCGGCGGCACCGATTGCTGCGCCCGCGCCGGGCAGGGTCATCAATTCGGCGTAGCTCACCGCTGGCCGGCGCAGCAGGTCGAACAAGGCATATTGCCGGCGGCCGCCGCGCTTTTCCGCGGGCGCAACGCCGCTTTCATCCGCAGCCGGCTTGCCCAGCACGCGTTCAACTTCGCGTACCGGCAGCACGTCCAGGTTGACCGCCGTGCGCTTCAGCCGCTCGGCCTCGGCAGCAATCGCGTCGCGCTTGCGGTTGAAGGCATCCCAGCGCGCATCATCGACCAGGCCGAGACGGCGGCCGGCCTCCGTCAGGCGCAGGTCGGCGTTGTCCTCGCGCAGGCTGAGGCGGTATTCGGCACGACTGGTGAACATGCGGTAGGGTTCGGTCACGCCGCGCGTCACCAGGTCATCGACCAGCACGCCCAGATAGGCCTCGTCGCGGCGCGGCCACCAGGCTTCCTCGCCATCGGCCTGCAGCGCGGCATTGATGCCGGCCAGCAGCCCCTGCGCCGCTGCCTCTTCATAACCCGTGGTGCCATTGATCTGGCCGGCGAAGAACAGGCCGCGAATCGCCTGGGTTTCCAGCGACGCCTTGAGCCCGCGCGGATCAAAATAATCGTACTCGATGGCATAGCCGGGGCGGGTGATATGGGCATTTTCCAGGCCGCGAATCGAGCGCACCAGCTCAAGCTGGACATCGAAGGGCAGGCTGGTCGAAATCCCCTGCGGGTAGATTTCGTGGGTGTCGAGGCCTTCGGGTTCAAGGAAAATCTGGTGGCTGTCCTTGCCGGCAAAGCGATGAATCTTGTCCTCGATGGACGGACAGTAGCGCGGCCCGACCCCCTCGATGACGCCGGTGAACATCGGCGAGCGGTCCAACCCGCCGCGAATGATGTCGTGGGTGCGCGCATTGCTGTGGGTGATCCAGCACGGCACCTGGCGCGGGTGCTGCGCCGCCGTGCCGAGGAACGAAAACACCGGCACCGGCGTATCGCCCGGCTGTTCCTGCATCACCGCAAAGTCGATGGTCTTGCCGTCGAGGCGCGGCGGCGTGCCGGTCTTGAGCCGCCCGACCGGCAACTGCAACTCGCGCAGGCGCGCCGCCAGCGAGAGCGAAGGCGGGTCGCCAAAACGGCCGGCCCGGTAGCTTTCCAGGCCGACATGCACCAGTCCGTTCAAAAATGTGCCGGCCGTCAGCACCACCGCCGCCGTCTCGAAGCGCACGCCCAGTTGCGTCACCACCCCGGTCACCCGATCGCCCAGCATCATGATGTCGTCGGCCGCCTGCTGGAACAGGGTCAGGTTCGGCTGATTTTCCAGCAGCTGGCGAATGGCCTGCCGGTACAAAGAGCGATCCGCCTGGGCGCGGGTGGCACGCACCGCCGGACCCTTCGAGGCGTTCAGGATACGAAACTGGATGCCCGCGACATCGGTGGCCTGTGCCATGGCACCGCCCAGCGCATCGACCTCCTTGACCAGATGACCCTTGCCAATGCCGCCGATCGACGGGTTACACGACATCGCCCCCAGCGTTTCGATGTTGTGCGTCAGCAGCAGCGTGCGCGCGCCGCTGCGCGCCGCCGCCAGCGCCGCCTCGGTGCCGGCATGGCCGCCACCGATAACAATCACATCAAAACGAGCCGGAAATAACATTGGAGGAGAAGTTTCAGTGAAGGCTAATGCCCGACTTGTCGGGCGTTATGCCGGAACTAAATCGGGCTGGATAAAGCATGCGGCTATGGATGGCGGGGTAGGGTGGGCAGCACAATCGAAAGAGGCGCAATGATACGCCGCGACCCCTTCATCACCAACCCCGATATTGTTTCACGTGAAACTTCAACCAGCAAAAAGGCCCGCGCCGCACGCAGGAAAACACCCGAAGACAGCCCCAAAGTTTCACGTGAAACATTACTGGCCGTCGGCAAGCCCGCGACTAAACCACGAAAGTATCCCAACCGATCTTGGCGATCAACAGGGTGGTCATGGTCAGGAAGACCACGCGGATAAAACCGCTACCGTGACGAATCGCCATGCGCGCGCCGAGCTGCGCACCGGCGATGTTACATACCGCCATGCCCAAACCAAGCATCCACAACACATGCCCGGTCGGTGCAAACAGCAACAGCGCGCCGGCATTGGTGGCCACATTGACAATCTTGGCGGACGCCGAGGCCCGCAGGAAGTCCATGCCGAACAGCCGCACGAAGGCAAAGATCATGAAGCTGCCTGCGCCGGGGCCGAAAAAGCCATCATAAAACCCCAGCAGGGCACCGACGGCGATCGCCACCCAGCGCAGCCGATGCGCCGGCACGTGCGACGCCCGTTCATGCTTGCCGAAATCCGGCTGCAGCAAGGTATAGGCGGCCACCGCAATCAGCAGCGCCAGCACCAGCGGGCGCAGCACCTCCTTGGGCATCAGCGTCACCGCCGCCGCGCCAAGAAACGAAAAGGCAAACGCCGCCAGCGCCGCCGGCAAAATGATTGCCCAGTGAATCTTCACCTCGCGCAGGTAACGCCGCGCGGCATTCAGGGTGCCGAAGATCGAGGCAATCTTGTTGGTGCCGAACAGCGTCGCCGGCGCCTCGCGCGGAAAACCGGCCAGCAGGGCCGGCACCTGGATCAGTCCGCCACCGCCGGCGACGGCATCGACAAAGCCGGCAAACGCCGCCGCCAGCAGCAGGGCCATCCAGATACTGTCAAACATCATGGTGACCGCCGCCACTTTGTCGGCTGAGAGAAAGAACGCCGTACCGCCAGCGCCGACTTTTAATTCCCGGCGCAAACATACGGGCCAAGCCAATTCATCATAGTCTGTCGAGCGGGCTGATCACCCCATGCCCGCCCTTATTCAACACATGCGTATAGATCATGGTGGTCGAAACATCCGCGTGCCCCAGCAGCTCCTGCACCGTGCGGATGTCCTGACCGCTTTCCAGCAGATGGGTGGCGAATGAATGCCGCAAGGTGTGCGGCGTCGCCGGCTTGGCGATGTGCGCCGCCGTCACCGCCTTCTTCATTGCCCGCTGCAACAGTTTTTCATCGACATGGTGACGGCGCACCTGCCCGCCGCGCGGGTCGGTCGAATGGCTGCCCGAACAGAACACGTATTGCCAGCCCCACTCGGTCGCCGCGTTGGGATACTTGCGCGCCAGCGCATCGGGCAGCCACACCGCCGCAAGCCCGGCAGCCACATCGTCGTCGTAAATCAGCCGGCGGCGCTGCAAATGCTCCACCAGCGGCTGCGCCAGCGCCGCGGGCAACATGGTTACCCGATCCTTGCCACCCTTGCCCTCGCGAATCAATATTTCATTGCGGCCGAAATCGACATCCTTCACCCGCAGCCGCACACACTCCATCAGGCGCATGCCCGTGCCGTAGAGCAAGCGACCCATCAGGCCATACACGCCGTCCATGCGTTCCAGCACCGCGCGCACTTCGGCCTGGGTCAGCACCACCGGCAAACGCCGCGACGGCTTGGCACGCGTGACATCGTTCAACCAGGGCAGCTCGATGCCCAGCACCTCGCGATAAAGAAACAACAGGGCGGCCAGCGCCTGGTTCTGCGTCGACGCCGACACCTTGCCAACCACCGCCAGATCGGTCAGAAAAGCCTCGACCTCCGGCGCCCCCAGGTCGCGCGGGTGCCGCTTGTCATGAAAATATATATATCGCCTAACCCATTGAACATATTGCGTTTCGGTGCGAATGCTGTAATGCTTCGTCCTGATGCGCGCGCGCACTTGATCGAGGAGCTTGGGTGCAGCAGGTGCCTTTTCAATAGTCTCAGGTTCCATATGCAGGGTGACAATATGAGAGTCTATGTTAATTCAATATGATGACGACACGTGACAAAGAATATACACCTGACTGATCCCGCATATACACCTTTTTGTGTGTCTACTTAACGTTGGGTCTCACTATAAGGAGTCTCCATGCTTGCCAATTCATTGTCCCCCTGCATCATCACAGCGAAGGTCAAAGAGTCCCGTGATTTCTACGTCAAGCATTTTGGCGCGAAGATCACCTTCGACTGCGGCTGGTACGTCAATCTCGAATTTGGAAAAGGGGCGTCTCTCCAGTTCATGGCGCCTCAGCCCGATCAGCCCGCGTGCAATCCTGTCGGCCTGACCTACAACTTCAGCGTGTCTGACGTTGATGCTGAGTGCCAGTCGCTCACCGCTTCCGGTTTGGCTACCGTCATGCCACTCGAAGATCATCCTTGGGGAGATCGTGGCTTTGCCATTCAAGACCCAAACGGCATCGTTCTTTACATCTACTCCGAGCGCGAACCCAGCCCTGAATTCAAGCAGTACTACAAGTCCTGACACCATGTCCGCCGACCGCATCTCAAAACTGCTCGAAGACATACGCCTTCTCGATTCTGAGCGCTTCGAGCTTGTGCAAGCACTGAGGAGAATCATTCTGGGCTTGGCCCCCTCCATCTCCGAGGAAGTGAAGTACGGCGGCATCTTGTTTTCCGCTGGGAAGCCCTTTTGTGGCATCTTCTCTTATGCGAAGCACGTTTCGCTGGAGTTTGGTGAGGGCGCGTCGCTCCCGGACAAATTCAAGGTACTTGAGGGCGAAGGCAAGTTGCGCCGTCACATCAAGCTCGTGTCTGTGCCGGACATCGCGGAAAAGCATGTCGGTGAGTACCTTCTTCTGGCGCTCAAGGCGTCCCCGAAGCCGTGAGACCCAACGACTAAGGTTAGATCGTGCTTGCCACGATCTGAACCGATTGTTGGACGAGCCCGGCCGGCGAGCGCCGGGATTGGCGCCCTGTAGCAAATATCTTTTTGGAATTCACCCTGCAGCAAGCCGGATCGTCGCCGGCG
>JAUXOM010000050.1 GCA_030682175.1 Rhodocyclaceae bacterium | reverse complement strand
GTAGGCTTTCGCCTCACCTCCAAATTTCGCCGCCAAAATCGTCGTGATCGCCGCCGTCAACGTCGTCTTGCCATGATCCACGTGCCCAATCGTCCCCACATTCACATGTGGCTTCTTGCGCTCAAATTTGCCTTTTGCCATGATCAGTTACCCCAACAAGTCTGGTCCGAGAATATATATGGTGCCCATGGGCAGGATTGAACTGCCGACCTCTCCCTTACCAAGGGAGTGCTCTACCACTGAGCTACATGGGCTCGAAAACAGAACAGAAACCAATAAATTGCGGTGTTACAGCTACCCCGGTGCTACAGCTACCCGAATGCCACGAAAGAAACGCATAAACTGGAGCGGGCGACGAGGTTCGAACTCGTGACATCTTGCTTGGAAGGCAAGTGCTCTACCAACTGAGCTACACCCGCTTCGATCCAACCACACCCAAACCAACGCTCCAACCAACTAAGCAAAGCAACCAACCGGTACTGCGGATTTTCTCTGGTGGAGGGGGAAGGATTCGAACCTTCGAAGGCTGAGCCGGCAGATTTACAGTCTGCTCCCTTTGACCGCTCGGGAACCCCTCCAGCGAAACAACCCAGAATTATGAATGAAATCCGCCCTGATTGTCAATGTCTCCGAAAAAATTCGGCCCTTAACGCCAACAAAGTCCCCTCGATGGGGGATGCCAAGTGTTTACGCCTGCCAATTCCGGCAGCGGAGCAACCCGCTCATCGAGCTGGACCCCGCCTTTTTTCTTCCCATAGACCAGAAGAATCAAAGCTTTGAAGGCCGGCACTATACTCCGATTGACACCGCAGCGCACTCGGGATTCTAGCCATGATTCACCGGCTGACAGGATTGCTTTCCTGAAATCAACCAGTTATCCCGGCGTAGAATTCCCCGCATGAAGACGATCTCCCGGCTACCCCAAGAATTGATTGCCGCGCTCGCTGCTCGGTTCAACGACCGCTTCTCGATCAGCCCCGGCATTTGCGAGCACCATGGCACCGATGAGTCCTCGCTCTCCCCCGCGCCACCCGATGGCGTGGTGTTTGCCCAGTCGACGGAGGAGGTCAGTGCGGCAGTCACTTTGTGCCACACCTACCGCGTTCCGGTGATCGCCTACGGCACGGGCACGTCTCTCGAAGGTCATTTACATGCCGTCAAGGGGGGTGTCTGCATTGACCTGTCGGGCATGAATCAGGTTCTGGCCGTGCGCCCCGAAGACCTTGATGCGAGTGTTCAGCCTGGGGTGACGCGCAAGGCGCTGAATGCCGCGCTGCATGGCAGCGGGCTTTTCTTTCCCATCGATCCGGGTGCCGACGCCAGCATCGGCGGGATGGCTGCCACACGCGCCTCCGGCACCAACGCGGTGCGCTACGGCACCATGCGCGAAAGCGTGCTGGCGATGACCGTCGTGCTGGCCGATGGCCGCATCATCAAAACCGGCTCACGCGCCAAGAAATCGGCCGCCGGTTACGACCTGACCCGGCTGTTTGTCGGCGCTGAAGGCACGCTCGGCATCATTACCGAACTGACGGTGCGCCTGCACCCGCTGCCCGAGGCGATCACCTGCGCCGTGTGCGCATTTCCGACCATCGCCGCTGCCGTCGACTCGGTAATCCAGACTATCCAGCTTGGCGTTCCCGTCGCGCGCATCGAACTGCTCGACACCCTGTCCGTCACGGCGATCAACCGCTACAGCAAGACCACGCTGCGTGAAGCCCCGACGCTGTTTTTCGAATTGCACGGTTCGCCCGCCGGCGTCGCGGAACAGACCAGGGTCGTACAGGATATTGCCGCCGAGCACGGCGGCATGGATTTCGCATGGGCCGACCGCCCCGAGGAGCGCTCCCGCCTCTGGCAGGCCCGCCATGACGCCTACTATGCCTGCCTCGGTCTCCAGCCGGGTGCGCGCTCACTGACTACCGACGTCTGCGTGCCGATCTCGCGCCTGGCGGAATGCATTGCCGCCTCGCTCGACGATCTCGCACAAACCGGGCTGACCGCACCCTTGCTCGGCCATGTCGGCGACGGCAACTTTCACATGTTGCTGCTGGTCAATCCCGGGGACCCTGCCGCCATGGGACAGGCACAGGCTTACGCCCAGCGCCTGGCGGAGCGCGCCATCGCCATGGACGGTACCTGTACCGGCGAGCATGGCATCGGCCTGGGCAAGCGCAAGTACATGGTAATGGAGCATGGCGCCGCGGCGCTCACGGCGATGCGCGCCATCAAGCAGGCGCTCGATCCGCATAATCTGATGAATCCGGGCAAGATCCTGCCCGATTGACTACCGCCTGCCAGGCCGCGTTCACATGGCAGAAAATCAGGGGCGCCCCATGCTTTCGGTCTCTCTCGAAGACAAATACACCTGCGCGTCCGGCCGGATCTTTCTGACCGGGGTACAGGCGCTCACCTTACTGCCGATGCTGCAACGACGGCGCGATCTGGCGACCGGGCTGAACACGGCGGGCTATGTCTCCGGCTATCGCGGCTCGCCACTGGGCGGCCTCGACTATGCGCTGTGGCAGGCGAACCAGCACCTGACCCGCCATCACGTCGTCTTCCGTCCAGGCGTCAATGAAGATCTCGCCGCCACGGCCATCTGGGGCACGCAGCAGGTCAACCTCTCCCCCGGCGCGAAATATGACGGTGTCTTCGGCCTCTGGTATGGCAAGGGGCCAGGCGTCGACCGCTGCGGCGATGTCTTCAAACATGCCAACTCAGCCGGTACGGCAAGATTCGGCGGTGTCATCGCGGTGGCCGGTGACGACCACGCAGCGCGTTCGTCCACCGTCGCACACCAGTCCGAACACGCCTTCAAGGCGGCCATGATGCCGGTACTCGCGCCATCCGGCGTGCAGGAATATCTCGACCTCGGCCTGCACGCCTGGGCCTTGAGCCGCTACGCCGGCTGCTGGGTAGGCTTCAAGGCATTGGCGGATACCGTCGAGTCTTCCGCCACCGTCGACCTGTCGCCGGAACGTCTGCGCATTGTCATTCCGAGCGATTATGAACTTCCCGCCGACGGGCTCAACATCCGCTGGCCGGACGACCGCCTGGCGCAGGAAGCACGTCTGCTCAACCACAAGCTGTATGCCGCGCTGGCCTACTGCCGCGCCAACGCCCTCAATCGCATCGTCATCGACGCGCCACATCCCCGCCTCGGCATCATGGCTGCCGGCAAGAGCTATCTCGACGTGCGCCAGGCACTTGACGACCTGGGGATCGATGAGGAACGCGCCGCCGCCATCGGCATCCGCCTCTACAAGGTCGGCATGGTCTGGCCGCTCGAAGCCGACGGCGTGCGCAATTTTTCCCGGGGGCTGGAAGAGATTCTGGTGGTCGAGGAAAAACGGCAGCTGATCGAATACCAGCTCAAGGAAACACTTTACAACTGGCGCGAGGATGTCCGGCCGTGCGTCGTCGGCAAATTCGACGAAACCGGCGAGTGGGCCTTGCTGCCGCAGGGCGGCGGCACCGTGGCCCACGCCGCCTGGCTGCTGCCGGCGGCGGGCGAACTCACCCCGGCGCTGATTGCCAAGGTCATTGCGGCTCGCCTGCGCCGTTTCCACACTGCGCCGCGCAGCGACGCACGCCTGGCATTGATCGAGGCCAGGGAAAACAGCTGTACGGCGCTCCACCCGGTGTCCCGCTTGCCCTGGTTTTGTCCGGGCTGCCCGCACAACACCTCGACGCGCGTGCCAGAGGGTTCCCGCGCGCTGGCCGGCATCGGCTGCCATTTCATGGTCACCTGGATGGACCGCAGCACCGCCACTTTTTCGCACATGGGCGGCGAAGGTGCCGCCTGGATCGGCCAGGCGCCATTCACGACGACCTCGCATGTCTTCGTCAATCTCGGCGACGGCACCTACTTCCACTCCGGCGTGCTCGCCATCCGCGCCGCACTCGCGGCCGGCGTGAACATCACCTACAAGATCCTCTACAACGATGCGGTCGCCATGACCGGCGGCCAACCGGTGGATGGAACGCTGACCGTGCCGCAGATCGCCCAGCAACTCAGGGCGGAGGGCGTGCAACAAATTGTCGTCGTGATTGACGACACCGCCGAACGCGCATGGCATAACAGCGACCTGCCCCACGGCACTCCGGTGCGGCCGCGCGCCGAACTGGATGCGGTGCAGCGCGAATGCCGCGCCTGCCCCGGCGTCTCGGCGATCATCTACGACCAGGTCTGCGCGGCGGAGAAGCGGCGGCGACGCAAGCGCGGCAAGCTGCCCGACCCACCGCGGCGCGCCTTCATCAATACACATGTCTGCGAGGGTTGCGGCGATTGCGGCGTGCAGTCGAATTGCCTTGCGGTAGTACCGGTCGAAACGCCATTGGGCAGAAAGCGCGCCATCGACCAGTCGGCCTGCAACAAGGATTTTTCCTGCGTAAATGGCTTTTGTCCGAGCTTCGTCACGGTCGAAGGCGGCCAGCTGCGTTCCGGTGGTGCGCTGGCTGAAATGCCCGGCAACGCCGTACCGCCAGCGCCGACTTTGCCGGACACGTCCGCACCCTACGGCATCCTCATCACCGGCGTCGGCGGCACGGGCGTGGTGACGCTGGGCGCGCTGCTCGGCATGGCCGCACACCTTGACGGCAAGGGCGCCACCGTACTCGACATGGCGGGACTGGCGCAAAAGGGCGGAGCGGTATTTTCCCACGTGCGCATCTGCGCCGACCCCCACGCCATTCATGCCGTGCGCATCGCGACTGGCGCCGCTGACGCCGTCATTGGTGGCGACGCCATCGTCAGCACCGCCCCCGACGCATTGACCAGGATGCAGCCCGGACGCACCCGCGCGGTCATCAACAGCGCGGCAACGCCGACGGCGGAATTCACCACCAATCCCGACTGGCAGTTTCCCCGGGCACACATCGAAGCGACACTCGCGGCGGCCATCGGCGCGGAACGGCTCGATTATCTTGATGCCTCCGCACTCGCCAGACACCTGATGGGTCACACGGTTTATGCCAACCTGCTGCTGCTCGGCTTTGCCTGGCAGCGCGGACTGCTGCCGGTGAGCGAAGCGGCCCTGACGCGCGCCATCGAACTCAACGGCACTGCCGTCGCCATGAATCTGCGCGCCTTCCTCTGGGGACGCCTCATTGCGCACGATCCGGGTTGCATCCGGGACTTTACCGCTCCGCGCGCCGTTCCACCAGCGCCGACTTTTACCGAACTGCTTGCCGACCGCGTTCGCCGTCTGACCGAATATCAGGATGCCAGCCTCGCGGAGCGTTACCAAACACTGGTCGAGCGCGTCAGCGCCGCAACGGCAAAAGTCGGCGTGACCGAAGGGAATCCCTGTGGGATTGGTGGGACGGCGCTGGCCGAAACCGTGGCCCGCAATTATTTCAAGTTGCTCGCCATCAAGGACGAATACGAGGTCGCGCGCCTCTATGCCGAGACCGATTTTCTGGAGCAGGTTGCCGCACAATTCGCGGGCGATTACCGCCTGAGGTTTCACCTCGCCCCGCCGCTACTGGCCAGACCGGACCCGACCACCGGCCATATCGCCAAACGCTCCTTCGGCCCCTGGATGATGACCACTTTCAAATGGCTGGCCCGCGCGCGGCGCTGGCGCGGCACGCGCTGGGATCTGTTCGGTCGCAGTGCCGAGCGCCGCCAGGAGCGGCAACTGATCGCCGACTACGAAGACGACGTGAGCTTGATGCTGGAACGCCTCGACGCCGCCACACAGACCGCTGCCGGCGCGCTGGCCAGCTGGCCGGAGGAGATTCGCGGCTTCGGACCGATCAAGGCAAAAAATATCAAGCTCGCGCAGTCCAGACGGGAAAGCCTGCGTGCCAGCATCCGCGTCTGAACCCGTTTCTCCCTTGCGCGCCGCCCTGCTGGCGCAGGGCGGCGGCGTGGTGTTGGTGTTCATGCTGGCCTTTGCGCTGGCCCAGTTGACGCAACTTCCTTTCTGGGAATACCCGCTCCTCCCGGCGTTCCTGCAGGGCGCAACCGCCGCCCTGATTGCGCATTGGTTACGCGCGCCGCGCTGGTGGCTGCCGATCCACTTCGGGTTCGCGCCCCTGGCGGTCATCGTGCAGGGCTTCGACATCGCCCCCGGCTGGTTTCTCGCTGCCTTTGTCCTGACCCTGCTGGTCTTCTGGCGCACCGACCAGAGCCGGGTGCCGCTGTATCTGAGCAACCGCCAGACCGCAACAGCACTGGCGGCGTTGCTGCCAACTGCGCCCATCAAGCTGATCGACCTCGGCTGCGGCGCCGGCGGCCTGCTGCGGCAATTGGCCAGATCCCGCCCCGATTGCCGCTTTATCGGTATCGAACATGCGCCACTGCCCTGGCTGCTGGCCAGGCTGCGCGCCCGCGGGGTAGACAACCTGACCGTGCGGTACGGCGATTTCTGGCAGGAATCCCTGGCCGGCTACGATCTCGTCTATGCTTTTCTTTCCCCGGCGCCGATGCCCCGCTTGTGGCAAAAGGCCCGCATCGAAATGGTTCCGGGTGCCCTGTTGATCAGCAACAGCTTCGCCGTGCCGGACATTGCACCAACCGGTACGGTCGATGTGCCTGACCGCCGCGCCACCCGACTTTATCTTTACCAGATGGATAAAGCCGACGATTCCGCTGCATTTCCAGCCATCTGCCCCCCTCCTTATCGCCAATAATGCACTTCGAAGCGCACACGGCTTGGCGTGCGCAGGAGGCAATATGGCTGACATCATCTGCGTAATCGGCAACAAGGGCGGCACGGGCAAAACTACCCTGTCGCACATGCTTTGCCATGGCATGGGCCTGCTCGGGCAGCGCTCGGTTTGCGTCCTGACGGACACGCATCGCGAACCACTCGACCCGACCGAGCGGCGCTATCTCATCGCCGACGCCCGCTCGCGCGAAGCGTTGAACAAGGTGGTAGAGAAGGTGCGGGGGCTCAAGGCGTGGCTGGGCGTGATCGATGGCGGCGGCAACCGCACCGAGATGGACCGGCGCCTGTATAGCGTGGCCGACCTCGTCTTGCTGCCATTCCGTGATTCGCATGAAGACATCCGCACCGTCATCCGCGACCTCGAAATGTTTCCGCGCGCCTACGCCGTTCCCACCCAATGGCCGACCAATGTCTGGCAGCGCGAGGCCGCCGAAAGAACCGTGACGGAATTGCTGGCGCCATACCGTGACCGCATCCTCGAGCCGGTCTTCAGCCTGTCATCAAGCAAGTTCCTGCTGCAGAAGACCTTGCCGCCGGGACTGCCCACGCCGCTGGCCAATGCCTGTCGCGCGATGGCGCATCAGGTCATCGACCTCCTGCAATTGCCCCTGGAAGATGACGAACCGTTACCCGGGCTCGGCGGTCGCCCCCTGGCGGCGGCGCAAACTCAGCCGATGCAGCGGGCCTTGGCGGTAGCCGCCTGATCCTTCTACGTGAAAATACAGCGTTTGCGCCGTGCCGCCCCAAGCAAACGCGGCCCGCGGCGCCAGCCGCAACCCGCACCAATATCCCATGGAAGCGACCCGAAACAGGCGCGCGCAGCGCGCCAATTAGAACCCCCCGCGAGGGGGGCGAAGGGGGCGGGCGTTATTTCTTGCCTTGCGCCACCAGCAATGCCTGTGAGCGATTGCTCACATTGAGTGCCTTGAAAATCGCCGAAACGTGGATTTTCACCGTGCCCTCGGTGACGTCGAGCATGGCGCCGATCTCGCGGTTGGTCTTGCCTTCGGCCAGCAATTCAAGCACCCGCGCCTGACTCTTGGTCAGGCCGAATCGTTCGGCCACGGTCTTGGGCCGGCGGCGCTTGCCGCTCAATTCGCGGTATTCGGGCGGCAGCCAGGTGTCACCGGCCAGCACCTTATGGAGCGCCTCCAGCAGGGTATCGGTCGGACTGGCCTTGGAAACAAAGCCCGCAGCCCCTTGGCGCATGGCCTTGAGCACGGTTTCGCCATCATCCAGCGCCGACAGGACCACCACCGGAATATGCGGATGACGTTTGCGGATCACGCCCAGGAAGGCCATGCCACCGGTTCCCGGCAACATCAGGTCGAGCAGGATCAAGTCAAAATCATCGCTCGCCGCGAGCAGTCGTGTTGCATCGTCGGCATCCCGGGCACCGATAATTTCGGCAGGTGTCCCACCTTCATCCAGACCCTTCAACGCCAACAGCAAACCTTCGCGTACCAGCGTATGGTCTTCAATCACCAGTATTCGCACTTGCCTTCCCCCTTTTAGATTAAGGCTATCATAAGCGTTATTTCATATTCCTGTCGAGGCCTTATCATGACCCAAGAAACCCCCAAAGATCCAATGGATTTTCTCAAGAACATGTGGGGCAACATGGGCTTCTCGCTGCCCGGCATGGTAGCCCCGACGGTCGACACTGACGAGTTGGGCAAGCGCATCGCCGACTTGAAGGCCGTCGAGGGCTGGCTCAAGTCGAATCTGGGCTTGCTGCAGATGACCATCCAGGGTCTAGAAATGCAGCGCACCACACTGCTGGCCCTACAGCAGATGAGCCAGGCAGCGCAGGACGGCGAAGGCAATGCGGCACCGAACCCCTTCCTCAATCCGGCTACCTGGCCGATGCCATGGAATCTGACGGGCGGTGCTGGCGGCATGCCTGCGGCGGAATCCGCTGCACCATCGGCTGAAGACCCCGCGCCGAAAACCCCGGCAAAAAGCACTAGCTCAACTCAGAAGAACAAGCCAAAGCGGTAGGCTCAGCATGCCCAGCAGGGTGCCGGCAGAAATCAGCCAGGCCACCCGCGTGCCGTCACCCCCCATGCGCTGGGCAAGTATGTAGGCCGAAGAGGCTGTCGGCAATGCGGCAAAGACCAGCGCAATGTCGAAATGAATGCCGTCCAGCCCAACATAAGGGGCTACCAGCAGCACGATGAGCGGCATGGCCAGCAGCTTGATCGCCAGAAAATAGGCAGCCGCCCCCCGCCCGGAAGGCCCCAGCGAACCGCGCAACTTGAGCGCCGCGCCCACCGCCAGCAGGCCCAGCGCAATTGCCGCCTCGGCCAGCCGGCCGAGGAACTGTCCGGCCGGCGCGGGCAGAGTCAATCCCCCCAGATTCCACGCCAACGCGGCCAGGGTAGCCAGGAACAGCGGATTTTTCGCCAATTCGCGCCATACCGACACCTCGCCATGGCGCGCCAGCATCCAGACTGCCGCCAGATTGGCCAGCGGCACCATGGCGCCGGCCAGCAGACCCATCGCCGCGATGCCCGCCGCGCCATGCAATTTGGCGGCAACCGCCAGGCCAATATAGGTGTTGAAACGGAAGGCGCACTGAAACTGTGAGGCAAATGAAATCGGCGTCAATGAAAACAGCGGCCGCGCCAGCAGGGCCAGCAGCATCGCCCCGAACATTGCCGTCGCGCCAACACCAATCAGGGGGATCGCCGCCAAGGACAACGGTGTCTTGGTGATGGCATTGAACAGCAGGGCCGGGAACAACACGAAATAAACGAGCTTTTCCAGCCCCGTCCAGAAATGGTCGCCCAGTGCCACCATCCAGCGCCGCAGGGCATAGCCGAGCAGGATCAGGGCAAAGTCGGGCAGCAGGGCAAGCGCGGTGCCCACAGCTCAGATCACGCCCTGCTTGCGCAACTGTTCGATTTCATCGGGCGCATAGCCTGCCTCGCGCAAAATCGCCGTCCCGTCAGCGCCGACTTTTGGCGCGGGGCGGCGCAGCTTGAAGTCGCAGCCCGACATCTTGAACGGTGGCGCAAACTGCCGCAGGCCGTCGACTTCGGGCAGCATGCCGCGCGCCTTGAGTTGCGGATGCTGCATCGCCTCGGCGAAGTCAAGCACGGGGGTCACGCCACAATCGACATTTTCAAACAGCGCCACCCAATGACTGAGTGGCTGGCTGGCAAACAGCGCTTCAAGTTCGGCGCGGGTGCGCGCGCCATCCGCATTGCGCGCCAGACCGTAAGGTTTGAGATCCGATCGTTCGATGGCGGCACAGAACAGCGCCCAGAACTTCGGTTCCAGCGCCCCCACCGCCATGTAGCGGCCATCCTGTGTGCGATAGAGGCCATAGCCGGGCAAACCGCCCGTCAGGTCGTCGGTGCCGCGCGGCAGGGTCTGTCCACGTCCCAGCACCGAGAGCAAGGGGGTATAGGCGTGGGCAAAGCTTGCATCGGTCATCGCAACATCGACGTAGCGCCCCTTACCCGTGGCTTTGGCACCGATAACCGCAGCGAGAATACCCATCGCCGCCGTCAGCGCCCCCCCCAGCAGATCGCCGATCTGCAGGTTGGGAATGGCCGGCGCCTCGCAGGCATTGCCGATCTGGTCCAGCACGCCGGCCGTGGCGATGTAGTTGATGTCATGGCCGGCACGGTCGCGCCACGGGCCATCCTGGCCATAGCCGGTGATGGCGCAATAGACGATGCGCGGATTGATGGCCTGTACGGCGGCATAGCCAACACCCAGCCGGTCGACCACGCCGGGGCGAAAGCTCTCGACGATCACATCCGCTTCGCGCGCGAGGCGCAGGAAAACCGCAACACCAGCCGCCTGCTTGAGGTCGAGCCGCATGCCAAGCTTGTGGCGATTGACGATGCGGAAGAAGAAGCTGTCCTCCCCCGGGGCAGCGCCGAGGCTCATGCTGCGCGAGTAGTCGCCGGCGCCGGTATCCTCGATCTTGATCACTGTGGCACCCAGATCGGCCAGGTGCAGCGTGCACACCGGCCCCGGCAGCAGCCGGGTCAGATCCAGAATGCGCAAACCGGTAAGGGGGCCGTCATCCTGGCCGCTGGCAGAATTGTTTGTTGTCATCGGCGCATCGTAGCAGAGTCACCCCGGCGCATCGGCCACCGTCATCGGGCCCTGCCAAGAGTCAATTTACGCAGTTCGGCGTTCAGCGCCATGCTTACTATACTGGGATCGTATTCCGCTGGTTTTCTTGACTTTTCACGGAAGTGTCGCGAACCACTGAATGGGTTGCAGTGGTTTTGTCACATGCCGACCAACCCTCATTGATAAGGAATCCACGACCATGAAACGACCACTGCTTGTATCCACTGTCATCACCGCCCTGTTTCTGCCAGCCGGGTTCGCCTTCGCAGCTGATGTTCCGCCGACCCAAATCAGGACTCAGGCCGAACAGCAAGAACGGGTTTATGGCAGCCAACTCATGACGCAGCAAGAGCGCAACGAATATCGCGCCAGGATGCGCACCGCAACAACTGCCGAAGAGCGTGAACGGATTCGCATTCAGCATCATGAAGCCATGAAGGAGCGAGCCAGGGCGCAGGGTGTCACCCTGCCCGACGAACCGCCTGCCGGAGGTGGTGGCATGGGTCGCGGCGGTGGCATGGGTCCCGGCGGTGGCATGGGCCCTGGCGGTGGCGGCATGGGTCCGGGCGGCGGGCGCGGGCGCTGATCCACCCCAATAACGGGCGCTGCGCCCCCCTCGGGCAGCGCAGGGGCGCCGCAGGGAGCCGGGTACGGTTTTTCTGATTTTCCGACCGAAATGCTGGAAAATCGCGGGCTGTCTCCGTTCCCCCCGCCGAGTGCGCCGCTTTGTCCAGCTTTTTCCACCAATTCGCACTCTCCAGCCCGCTCTTCCTTCTTGTACTGATCGGCTATGGCGTGGCACGCTGGGGCCACTGGCCCCAGTCGGCTGCCGAGGCCCTGTCGCGGTTTGCCTACACCATCGCCATCCCGGCCATGCTGTTCCGCATGATGGGCGATTTTTCAAAAATGCCGCCAGTCGATGCGCGACTATTGCTCGCCTTCTTCGGCGGTTGCCTGATCGTTTTCATCATCGGACGAGTGGTCGCCGCAACCCTGTTCCATCTCGACGGCGTCGCCCAATCGGTGTTCGCGCTGGGTGGCGTGTTTTCCAACAATGTCATCCTCGGTGTGGCCGTCGCCAAGACCACGCTGGGCGACGCTTCGCTGGCCACCGTCTCGATGGTCATCGTGTTCAATGCCCTGATCCTGTGGACGCTGGTCACGCTCTCGGTCGAGTGGGCGCGCCACGGCGAGTTTTCGCTGCGCGGCTTTGGCAAGACGCTCAAGGGCGTGCTGACCAATCCGATTGTCGCCTCGATACTCGCCGGTACGGCCTGGGGCTTCACCGCCCTGTCGCTGCCTGCCTCCATCGATGTGCCGCTCGCCATGCTCGGCCAGACGGCGGTGCCGCTCTCGCTCGTGGCCCTCGGCATGAGCCTCGCGGCTTACCGCATCCGGGACGGCATCGCCCAGAGTCCGGCGATCACCATCATCAAGCTCATTGTCCAGCCGTTGGTCGTCTGGCTCCTCGCACGGATGCTTGGACTCCCGCCGCTGGAAACGCAGGTGGTGACACTACTTGCCGCACTGCCAGTGGGCGTCAATGTGTATATGATGTCCCAGCAATTTCACACGTTGCAAGGATCTGTGGCGGCGAGTCTAGTGTTGTCGACACTGATTTCGACCTTCACCGTGCCACTGGTGCTGGCGCTGGTCAGCTAAGCGAAGGGACATAGCTGGGGTATAGCTTCGCGCTGTCGCCCGTTACTAACCCAAACCTCCGGCTCAGTCAGACGAATGCGGCATCCTCGATTTCGATGCCATCTTTCTCTGCCAGAGCAGCTAAGGCTCGTCTGCGGTCACCTGGAATCCGAACACTCTCGTCCTCAAGCATCGCGGCGATAAGCGTCTCAACCCGTTCAAGATAAACATCGGTTCCAGCCAGAGCCGTTGGATCAATCACCAAAAAAGCCTGGCCGATGCGGGGACGATTACCCTCAGCCGTGAAAAAGGAATCCGCCTCAAATCCGAAGGCGGCACCGGTTAGCGAACAGCACAGAAGCTCCACGACCATCGCCAGCATGGCACCCTTCACGCCACCAACTGGGCACATCATCCCGTCCAGACCCGCTTGGGGATCGGTAGTCGGCTGCCCATCCTTGTCGAGCGCCCAGCCAAGGGGTATTGACCTACCGGTTCGGGCAGCCACCATGAGCTTACCTCGCGCGACTTCTGACAAGGCAAGATCAACACAAATAGACTCTCCGTTGCGGCGAGGAAATACGGCCGCTATGGGGTTTGTTCCAAACAACGCCCGCTTGCCGCCCCAAGCAGGCATCGCGCCCGGAGAGTTACCAAAGGCGAGTCCAACCATTCCTGCCGCTGCAACCGCCTCAATGTGCAGTGCCGCTACTCCAAAGTGGTGACTGCGGGTAACGCCTGCGAACGCCACGCCGAACTCTTTGGCACGCTTAACCGCTTCTGTCACGGCCAGGTCGCAGGCCGGGAAAGCAAGGCCCTCATCTGCATCAATCAGGCAAGCACCACCGCGCCCACCCACAATTTTCGGGCGCGCATCGCCATTGACCCGGCCATTTGCGAGATGCGTTACATATTGGGATACACGCGATATCCCATGTGAAGCAAGCCCCTGGGCTTCAGCCGCAACGAGCGCACGCGCGGTACTGCGAGCCATGCCGGGCGATGCGCCGGCACGCTGCAGGCGATCAACCACCAACGCCAGCAGTTCGGCAACGGAGTATCTGGACATTACAGCTTTCTGGAGATGCTGTTCACAGCTTGTCGATCCGGTGATGCTTGACGACATCCTCGTCGATCTCGATGCCAAGACCTGGCTTGTCCGACACCGTCAACTTACCGCCTTCGGGACGGAAGCTCGGATACATGAAATCCTGCGCCAACGGTGTCGTGTTGATTTCCATCTCGTCGCTCAACGGATTCGCCATGACGAAATGCGCGGTCGCTGCAACGCCAGGACCATAGTAGAACGAATGCGGGATGAGAGGAAGATTCCAGGCTTCCGCCATGCCCAAAATCTTGCGGCAACACAGCAGGCCACCCGCCTTGATGACATCCGGCTGCAACAGATCGACGGCTCCTTTTTCCAGAATGATCTTGAAACCGTGGTGGGTGTATTCGTTTTCTCCGGCGGCAATCTGGATATTGCTGCGTTCGCGCACAAAACGCAGTCCGTCGTAATCGTCCATGGGGCTGACTGGCTCTTCCA
This sequence comes from Rhodocyclaceae bacterium, assembly GCA_030682175.1. Taxonomy (GTDB): domain Bacteria; phylum Pseudomonadota; class Gammaproteobacteria; order Burkholderiales; family Rhodocyclaceae; genus Sulfuricystis. The sequence goes on along the minus strand of JAUXOM010000050.1, from coordinate 3,932 downwards.
GCCAGCGAACGTCGAATTCTTCCATGCGGCGTGCCATGGTAACAGCCCTGCGCGGAGTCCAGCACCCATTCACATCCACCGCCAGTTCGACCTTGTCGCCGATGGCGCGGCGGGTCTGTTCCACTGATTCGATATCACGCTGGTGCAGTTTCACGAGGTGGTACCCTTCCCGCGCCATTTCTCCCGCATCGGCAGCAGCATCTTCGGGAAGTTCGTAGGGAGGCAGGCTCGCATAGGCGCGAATCCGATTCCAGCACGCCCCACCCAGAAGTTTGTATACCGGCTGCCCACAGGACTTGCCGAGAATGTCCCACAGGGCAATTTCCACCCCGCTGATGGCATTGATGACCATGCCCTTGCGCCCATAACGGAATGTCGCTTCATACATCTTGCGCCACAATGCCTCGATGCAGGTCGGGTCGGCACCGATGAGACGCGGTTTCAGCGCTTCATGGATGAATGCTGCAACGGCTAGCGGGGTAAGCCGCCAGGCTTCGCCGATCCCGACAATGCCCTCATCGGTGATGACCTTGACCAGGACATGACCGTCGCTTTCGGTATTCAGGCCGGTCGTCGAACCGGCAAATTTCATTTTCTGCGGGATGCTGAGGGGAATGGCTTGGACATCGATGATCTTCATGTTGCGTCACTCATAGAGAAATACTGCATTTCAAATAAACATGCCCGTTGGGAACGGAACCTTGAGCACCTGCCCGAACAACAGGAACAGGCCAACGACCACGGCCGCGCCAACGCCGCAGTAGGTGATCGCGCGGCGTGGCGTCCAATGGTCGAAATTGGCAATCAGAAGCGCTGCGCAATATCCCGCCAAACTCGCCGTCAAGAAACCAAGCACGTCCAGCAGCAATGTCCATGCCAAGAGTACGCAAAATATCGCGATCCGGCGCCAACGGGATCCATCCAGGGGGGCGACAGACGCCCCTTTCCCGAGGCTGACCATGACGATATAAACCACAGCCAGCACTATCATCGTCACACCTATGGTGCGCGGGAATACCGAACCGAGCATCCCATAACTGCTGCTGGCTTGGATAATCAGTCCCCCGGCCAGGATGATCAAACAAGACGCAAAGATTCCGCGTACGTCCCGGGAAGGGGAATCACTATTGCTCATTGACTCTCTCCTTCTTCTTGGCGCGACGACTGAGCAAGGGATAAAGCAGCCCGAGGACAAGCATGACGATGATCACCATCGATATCGGACGACCGAAAAACTCCATCAGCACGCTGCCTTTGGCGGTGCCGATCATGTGCCCTTGCACGAACCCACCTTCAGCGATGCTGCCAAGAATCAGGCCGAGGACTATGGGCGATGCAGTAAAACCAAAGCGGCCCATGACCCAGGCAAAACCACCGATGACCACCATTTGCAGGGCTTCGTGCGTATTGTTGTGGACCGCATAGCTGCCCAGCACGGTCATGAAGGCCACCGAAGGCGCCAACAGTGCCTTGGGCACGCGGATCAACGACTGGAAGGCATAACGGCCCACCAGCAGACCTATCGGTAACATCAATATGGAAGCAATGATCAAGCCATAGATAAACGTATAGACCGTGTCGGCCTGCTCGGTGAATAACTGTGGCCCGACGCGAATACCCTGGACCATCAGCGCACCGAGGATCACCGCATCCGGTGGCGTACCGGGGATACCCAGCACCAGCGTGGGAATGAAGCCGCCGCCGACGGTCGCGTTGTTCGCAGACTCCGAGGCGATGATGCCATCCGGCTCACCCTTGCCAAAGTTTTCCGGATGCTTCGATGCGCGACGCGCCTCTGAATAGGAAACCAGCGAGGCAATCGAACCGCCGGCGCCGGGCAGAATACCGACAATCGTCCCGATCACCGAACTGCGCGTCAGATTGAACCATGCGGCACGAACATGGCGCCATGCCTCTACCAAACGAAAACTGGCGACCCGCCCGGTCAACTGCATATGCGGCGTTGGCGTAGCGACCAATTCAATCAGTACCGGCACGCAATACAGGCCGATAAGTGCTGAAACCACATCGATGCCACCCAGCAGCGCCGTTGAACCTCCGGTAAAACGGACATCTCCCCCCACTTCGGCCACTCCGATAGTTGACAGAAGCAAACCGATACAACCGCCGATGGCGCCCTTGACCACGCTACCCTCGCTGAGCGAAGAAATCAGAGTCAAGCCGAACAATGCCAGCCAGAAATACTCCACGGGACCAAAGCGCAGTGCCACCGTCGCCAATGGCGGTGCCAGCATCAACAGGAACACGCCACCGATCAAGCCACCGATCACTGATGCAAGGCAGGCAAGCGTAAGTGCCAGGTCACCATCGCCACGCTTGGCCATGGGATAGCCATCGAACGTCGTGCAAATGGCTGATGGCGTACCCGGCGTGTTCAGCAGAATGGCCGAATATGCTCCGCCGTAGATGGCCCCCATATAAATTGCCCCAAGCGCTATCAAGGCGATGCCGGGATCCATGCCAAAAGTGAAGGGCACCAACACCGCCACCGCCATTGTTGCCGTCAATCCTGGCAAAGCACCGATGACAACACCTGCCACGATGCCGGCGACCGCAATCAGCAACGCAAATGGTGTTACAGCATTGAGAAAATATTCAATCCCGGGCATATGATTGCTTTCCTCGGAGATCCATGAAGCGGAGGGTACCTCTGTATGCGTATCAATAGCTCACATACAAAGGTCCCTGACATAGGCTGGCTTACTTGACCTGAAGTCCCAGTTCACTTGCTGCTTCACCATATTCCTTTTTGATCTTCGTCATGAACTCGACCATTTTCGAGGGTCCGACATCGATCACGGTATAGCCGGCATCGACCATCTTCTGAATAAACTCCGGATCATGGTTGATCTTTTCGATAATGCCGGCCAGTTTGGCCTGCCGGTCCTTCGGGGTCGCCGCAGGAACTGCTAGCCCACGATAGACACCACCAATCAGATCGAAACCAAGTTCGCGGAAAGTCGGGCAATCCGGCAGGCGCGGATGCCGTTTTTCCAACGCCACAGCTAAGCAACGTACCTGATCGCCAAGTTGCAGGGCGCTGGTGGTGTAGCCCCACGTAGCAGAGACCTGCTTGCCCAGCAAAGCTGTATTCGATGCGCCCGTACCCTTGAACGGAATGTAGCTGGTCTTGGTCCCGGCCATTTTGTCGAAGCGCGCCTTGGCCAGATCGTTGCCGGATTTGGTGCCAGTCCCGCTGACCGTCACCGCGCCGGGTGAAGCCTTGGCCGCGGCGGTGAAATCGGCGAGCGTCTTGAACGGGCTGTCCTTATGTACCAGCAGGGCATCCGGCGTGAAGTGGAACCAGTAGATCGTGTTCAAGTCGTCGGTCTTGTATCCCGAATTGGTTTCCATCGGCTGAAAAACGATATGAGGGAGATTCGTGCCCATCATTGTGTGACCATCTGCAGTCATGCCATTGAGTTGCGACCAGGCTGCCGCACCTCCGGCACCAGCCCTGTATTGGATTGCAACTGTCTGGCCGCCACTATATTTCTTGAAAAATGGCTCCTGGAACCGTGCCGTCACATCGGACTCACCCCCCGGCCCAAACGGAATGATGTAGTTGATGGTTTTATCAGGAAAGTTATCGGCGCCAATTGCCAGGCAGGAAAACCCGACGAGAAGGCTGCTACAGATCAGATGCTTCATCGTTTTCATATCATTTCCTCCATTCGTTACATACTGATTTGACAACCCCGCCTGTTCCGGGCAGGGTTGCCTCATTTGCTGCCTTTATTGCTTAACGTCAAGCACTCTCATACAGCCTAGTCAGCACGAACTCGCGATGGCCGAGTGCTTCTGCGGCCGTGAGGCGGCCATTGGCGGTGCGCAGCATGCACTCCAGCAATTTGTCGCCGGCCTGATCGAGGTTCATCTCGCGTTGCAGCAAGCCCGACACGTCCACATCG
>JAUXOM010000020.1 GCA_030682175.1 Rhodocyclaceae bacterium | reverse complement strand
ACCATCAACCCGAAGCAACTGCGCGCACTGGCTCTGATTCAAACGATTCGCTCGTAGTCAGAAAACCAAACCGTGATTCAACGACAACTTATTGAATCAGCGTAGAAACTCGGTTCAGACAGGGGCGAACTTCAGATTAGTAACCTGGCCGGTGCCGGCAACGGCGACATCTTTGTGAACGATGCGGTCAGCTGGACCGCGTCCGGCGCCTCGACGACCCTAACATTGAACGCCTTTCGGGACACAAACCTGAACGCGGCAATTACCGCCGACCATGGAAACCTGGTGGTGTGCTGTGGACGCGATGTCAACGTGAATGCGGCCATTACGACGACCAGTGGCAGCGTCTTATTGGCCGCCGGGCGCGATGCCAACGTGAATGCGGCCATTACGGTGACCGATGGAAACTTGATGATTTGCGCCGGAAACGATATCAACGTGAATCTGGCGTCCATCACTCTGACCCGGGGCAGCCTTATTCCCGCTGAAAGCCTGATAGGACTTGGCGTGCCACTCGGTCTGACACTGAGTGCAGGCAATGATGGTACCGGACCTGGGTCAGCGGCCGGTACTGTGGTAATTGCTCCGGGCACCCCCAACATTGCCGTCAACGGGCCGAATGCACCAGCGACCATTTACTACAACCCAGTCTCCTACGCCGCGCCGACAAACTATTTGCCGCAATTCACCTTGACTCTGGGTGCCACGCTGACCCAGTTCATGTTGGTATTCCCCGACGGCGCGAACAAGACCTTCGACGGCACCACCGTAGCCACCTTCACCGGATTGAAGGGCGCTCCTCCCGGCGTCACCCTGGGTGGCACGGGTACCGCTAATTTCGATACCGCAGCCGCAGGAACAGACAAGACCGTCAGTTTCACCGGCTTTACCCTTGCCGGTGCAAACGCCGGCAACTATGCCTTCGCAAATGCCTGCTGCGGGCCTGCCGCCAGGAGAACCACCGCGACCATCATCGCGGCGCTACCGATCGTCCCCCCGGTACCGCCGGTGTTTCCGCAAGAAATGATGGGCGAGGAGGAGGGCATCACGCCGGCTGTCTTGCTTGCCATCCCGCCGACATTGATGCCGCGTGTCGAACTGGCCCCCCTGCCACCCCGACTGATGAGTATCGCGCCGGTCACTCCGCCCGTTGTCGTGCCGCCGCCGGCCCCGCCGCCACCCGTGGCTGACGTACCGCCGCCGGTCTACGTGCCGCCCCTGCGTCCGCGCAAACAGGACCGCAACTGAACAACATGCGTTCCTGCTCCGCTGAATGATGAAGCCTGCGTGCCGTGGCCGAATAATCTGGCTGGGTTTTTTGGTCGGTAGTTTGATTTCGCGTCAGCCGTTAGCGTCGGACGACGCCGCGCAAAACACTGATCCCAGTCACACCCTGTCGGTACGGCAGGGCACGGCTATTGTCTCCAGCAGCCCATCTCTGGCTGTGGTGGAAAATCGTCCAGTACGGGCGAACTTCGAGCGGGAGAGCCCGTCCCAGGAGGCACGCTCCGTGGCGGACTGGGTCGTCGACTCGGGCGACAGCCGCGGCCTGCCGTTCGCGATTGTCGACAAGAAAGACGCCAAGGTTTTTGTCTTTGATGCCGACGGTCGGATCCGTGGCGCTGCCCCCGCGCTGCTTGGCCTGGCGGTGGGCGATGACGCCGTCCCCGGCATCGGCAACCGGGCGTTGTCGACGATTCGCCCCGAGGAGCGCACGACGCCGGCCGGCCGCTTCGTAGCGTCACTCGACCGCAATTTGCGCGGCAAGGAGATTCTCTGGGTGGACTATGACGGCGCCGTCTCACTGCATCCAGTGGTGAGCTCCAAAGCCGAGGAACGCCGCCTGCAGCGTCTGGCCACCCCGACGCCGCTCGACAACCGGATTTCCTACGGCTGCATCAATGTGCCGGTGAAATTCTTCGACAACGTGGTGCGCCCGGCTTTTTTGGGGACCAATGGCATCGTCTATGTGCTGCCGGAAACCAGGTCGGCGCAGCAAGAATTCGCCTCGTATGACGTTGACGAGCGTGCGCGACAGTTCACCCTGGCCCCCTCCATCGAAGCCAACTTGACGCAGCGATGATGCGCTTGATCGAAGGAACAGCCGCGCGACGTTCATGGTCGCGGGCTTGGGCACATCCAGCCAACCCGGCCATCTGAATGCGCTATGATTGTCGAGAGGGGTGGCTCCTGTGGCGTTGTTCTGCGTCAGGGTCCGTTCCCGCGCCAACCTAATGGAGGGAAACATGTTCAAACACATTCTCGTTCCGACCGATGGTTCGCAACTTTCGACTGAATCCGTCAAGCACGCCGTCAGTTTTGCCGCCGAATCGGGCGCGCAAATCACCTTCTTCTACGCCAAACCCGAATATCCGATCGCGTTCTTCGGCGAAGGTGCCCTGATTGATCCGACGACGCCGGAGAAGTTTGCCGAAATGGCGGACAAGCAGGCAAAAAATATACTTGGCGCCTGCGAGAAGCTCGCTCAAGAGAACAAGGTCAAGTGTTCTTCACTTGCCGTGACCAGCGATATTCCCTTCGAGGCGGTCATCGCGGGGGCGGATACCGCCGGTTGCGACCTCATCTTCATGGCCTCCCATGGACGTCGCGGCTTCAGCGGTTTGCTGCTGGGTTCTGAAACGCAAAAGGTGCTGACGCACTCGAAGATCCCGGTACTGGTCTATCGTTAGTCGTCCTATGGACCGGTGTTGCTTGAATTAACGGCTACCCGCGGCTGGCGGTTGCCCGCCACCAATGAGCGTTTCATTGGCTGCTGGCAGTACGACACTGCCCATCAGACGCCAGGTTTTCGCTTCGTCCTCGATCAGTACCAGCCAGTGACCGGATGCGGGTAGCTGCAAATTCCCGACATAGGCATCGCCGTCAGGCCTGAGGAGGCTTTGCTGGTCCAGTCCCGCACGGGTAGGATGAGACAACATCACGGCCAGCGCTGGCGGCATCGGTGTGTCGGCCTGCCTGGCAGTGAGACGGACGCGGATGCTGTCATGGGTCATGCGCAAACCGGCCGCAATGCCCAGTTCCTGCGCGCGCCGACTCTGCACCAGCGTTTCCGCGACCATTTGCCCCTGCTTGTAGTAGTCCTCGGTCACCAGCCCGTCATTGGTGCTTATCGCCAGCCAGAGCAGCATTGCGCCCAGGACAATCGCGGTGAATGGCAGGATCATCAGCAGCCACGGCCACGGCTCCCGATACCAGGACTTGCTGTTTTGATTGATTGTGGTCGTCATTGTCTTGTCGATTTCCTCGTTCAGGGGATCAGGAAAGTGGCCTTTTCATGCACGGCCGTCTTGCTGTTTGTTTCTGCCTTGACATCGAAATATATCGTGTGCGCGCCCTTCTGGCCGGATTCCAACGGAACGCGCACCAGGATCGGCAGGGTCTTGGTTGAGACTGCTGGCACCTCGATCGAATTCTCACCTTCCAGCCTGATGTCATTGAGACCGGTCACCGCCACCGTGTAACGATGCGCTTGCTCGGTCACATTCATCACCTGCAGGCGGTAGACGTTCTCGATCAGGCCACCCTCGACTTCGCGCGCCAGGATGGCCCGGTCACGCAGCACATTGACGCGCAGATCCGCCTTGTTGGCCAGTCCCCAGATCAGCGCCAGGGTGATGCCGACCAGAATGACGGTATAGATGATGATGCGCGGGCGGAGGATGTGGCCGACGATCTCCTGCCAACCCCAGTGCTTCTCCAGCGCATTCTCGGTAGTGTAGCGAATCAAGCCTTTGGGATAGTTCATCTGCCCCATCACGTCGTCGCAAGCGTCGATGCAGGCAGCGCAGCCGATGCACTCGTATTGCAGGCCGTCGCGGATGTCAATGCCGGTCGGGCAGACCTGCACGCAAATGTCGCAATCGACGCAGTCACCCTTGCCGACAGCCTTGGGATCAACGCCCTTCTTGCGCGGGCCGCGTGGCTCGCCGCGCTCGGGGTCGTAGGTGATCACCAGTGTGTCGGGATCGAACATGACACCCTGGAAACGCGCATAGGGACACATGTACAGGCAAACCTGCTCGCGCATGTGTCCGGCGAAGGCATAGGTGAAGGCGGCGTAGAAGAAAATCCAGAAAGTTTCCCACGGACCAAGGTTCCACGCCCAGAACTCACCCCACAGGATCTTGATCGGAGTGAAATAGCCCACCAGGGTAAAGCCGGTCCAGAGCGCCAGTAAAACCCAGGCGCCATATTTGAGGGCGCGCAGACTGAGCTTGCGACCATCGAGCGGCGCCTTGTCGAGCTTGATGCGGGCACTGCGTTTGCCTTCGATCTTCTCCTCGATCCACATGAAGATCTCTGTATAGACTGTCTGCGGACAAGCATAGCCACACCACAGGCGCCCCGCCACGGCGGTAAACAAAAACAGTGCATAGGCCGAGATGATCAGAATGATGGCGAGGAAAAATACATCCTGCGGCCAGAGCACCAATCCGAAAATATAGAATTTCCGGTTGACCAGGTCGAGCAGCACGGCCTGCCGGTCATTCAACTGCAGCCATGGCAGTCCGTAGTAAAGCAACTGGGTAAACCAGACCAATACCCAGCGCCAGGTGGCGAAAATGCCGGTCACCGAGCGCGCATGGATTTTTTTGCGGGACTTGTACAGACCCTCCTCCACGGCGGGGGCGGCAGCTGTGGCTTGGGAGGTTTTCTGGTTCATTGTTTTGGTTGTCTCAAGGGTGGGGCCATATCACATGCGCGCATGCGATCCTGCACATCTCGAACCGGACAGTTTGCTTTGATCGTCCGTGGGATACCCGCCCATTATCGCCCAAGCGCCCCCCTGTAGCGGGGGAACTCTCGGCCATGATCCGGCCGAGAGTTTCAAATCACGCGCTCGTCTATTTCTGTGCGGCTGGCGCATCCACCGGCTTGACCCCACCACCCAGGCCCCAGACATAGGCGGTCAGCAAATGCACCTTGGCCTCGCCAAGGAACTCCCCGTAGGCCGGCATATTATTCTGCAAGCCCTTGGTCACAATTTCGATCATCTTGTCTTCGCGACTGCCGTGCAACCAGATTTTGTCGGTCAGGTTGGGGTAACCGGCGGCCTCCATTCCTTTCGCGTCCGCGCCATGGCAGGCCGCGCAGGCCAGCGGGTAAAGTTCCTGGCCCCGCTGGACGCGCACGGAATCTGCCGTCAGGCCAGACAGGGAGCGCACGTAGTGAACAACATCCTTGACCTGCTCGGCATCCATGTCGGGCTTGGTGCCTTTGGGTGTCATGATGCCGATCCGGCCTCCGACGATCGTCTCCTTGATTCTCTCGGGAGTGCCACCCCACAGCCAGTCGTCATCCTTAAGATTCGGGAAGCTGGGTGCGCCGCCTGCGTCGCCACCATGGCACTGGGCGCAATACGTCTGGAACAGGCGCGCACCCATTTCCCTGGCTTCCGGATTGGCCGCCACGCTCATGACGTTCTGCTCGAGGAACTGGTTGAATTTAGGGCCATATTGCACCTCGGCCGCCTGCATCTCGGCTTCGTACTGACCGCGCGCCGTCCAGCCGAAGCTGCCCGCCAGGTTGCCGAGGCCGGGATAAAGCGCGAGATAAACCAGCGCAAACACCACGGTCACATAAAACATCCAGCGCCACCAGTTGGGCAGCGGGTTGCTGTATTCCTCGAGGTTCTCGTCCCAGACGTGGCCGGTGACCTCGCCGGGTTTGTGTTTGGCCGAACCTTGCACCCACAAAAATACGGCGCAGCCGAGGATGCTGACGGTGACGATGACGATGACGTAGTAGTTCCAGAAACCGCTGACGAAATCGCTCGTGTTCTTGAAATCCATGACGAATTCCTTTCAGTTGTGCTGTTGGCCCGCACCGCCCCCGGCTGCGGGCGCGTCGTCGTCGAGCGGCAATCTCGCCGCCTCGTCGAACGCCTGCTTGCGCTTGGAGGAGTATGCCCACGCCACGATGCCGATGAACGCGCCGAACACCAGCACCGTGAAGATGGAACGCAGGTCGTTGATATCCATTTTGGCTTAGCGGGTCTGCTTGAGTGCGAGGCCGAGGCCCTGCAGATAGGCGACGACGGCGTCAAGTTCGGTCTTGCCTTCCAGCGCTTGGGGCGCCTCGGCGATTTCCTGCTCGGAATACTTGTGCAGGCCGACCTTGTTGAGCGCCGCCATCTTGGCGCCGATATTCGGCTCCTTGAGCGGACGATCCAGCCAGGGATAGGCCGGCATGTTCGACTCGGGCACGACGTCGCGGGGATTCAGCAGATGGATCTTGTGCCACTGGTCGGAGTAGCGGCCACCGACACGGTGCAAGTCCGGACCGGTGCGCTTGGAGCCCCACTGGAACGGATGGTCATAGACGAACTCGCCCGCCACCGAGTAGTGGCCGTAACGCTCGGTCTCGGCGCGGAAGGGGCGGATCATCTGCGAGTGGCAGTTGTAGCAGCCCTCGCGGAGGTAGATGTCGCGGCCAGCCAGTTGCAGGGCGGGGTAAGGCTTGACCAGTTCGTTAACCGGTGTGGTCAGCGACTTCTGGAAGAACAGCGGCACGATCTCCACCAGGCCGCCCCAGACCAGGACCAGCGTGGTCAAAACGATCATCAGGGTATTGCTGGATTCGATTTTCGCATGCGTCAACATGGTGATTGTCTCCCTTGCAATCAGTGGGCGTGGGCGTGGGCGGGTGCGATGACGGGTGCGTCATCAACCGCGCGACCAGAGGCGATGGTCTTGTACATGTTGTAAGCCATGAGGCACATGCCCGTGAGGAACAGCACGCCACCGACGACGCGAATCGTCCAGAACGGATAGGACGCCTTGACGGATTCGACGAACGAATAGGTCAGCGTGCCGTCCGCGTTGGTGGCACGCCACATCAGACCCTGCATCACGCCGGAGATCCACAGCGCAGCGATATACAGCACCGTACCGAGCGTGGCTAGCCAGAAATGCACGTTGATCAGCTTGACCGAATACATCTCGGCCTTGCCGAACAGGCGCGGGATCAGGTAGTAGATCGAGCCGATGGTGATCATCGCCACCCAGCCGAGCGCGCCGGAATGCACGTGGCCGACCGTCCAGTCCGTGTAATGCGATAGCGCATTGACCGTCTTGATCGACATCATCGGACCTTCGAAGGTCGACATGCCATAAAAGGACAGCGAGGTGATCAGGAACTTGAGGATCGGATCGTCACGCAGTTTGTGCCAGGCACCGGAGAGGGTCATGATGCCGTTGATCATGCCGCCCCAGGAGGGCGCCAGCAGGATCAGCGAGAACACCATGCCGACCGACTGCGTCCAGTCAGGCAAGGCGGTGTAGTGCAGGTGGTGCGGACCGGCCCACATGTAAGTGAAGATCAGCGCCCAGAAGTGCACCACCGACAGGCGGTAGGAATAGATCGGGCGTTCGGCCTGCTTCGGCACGAAGTAGTACATCATGCCGAGGAAGGCGGCGGTCAGGAAGAAGCCTACTGCGTTATGGCCATACCACCACTGGATCATGGCATCCTGCACACCGGCATAGGCGGAATAGGACTTGGTCAGGCTGACCGGAATCGCTGCGCTGTTGAAGATGTGCAGCAAGGCCACGGCAATGATGAAGGCGCCGTAGAACCAGTTGGCCACATAAATGTGCGGGGTCTTGCGGGTGCCGATGGTGCCGAAGAACACAACGGCATAAGCCACCCAGATCACGGTGATCAGGATGTCGATCGGCCACTCAAGCTCGGCGTATTCCTTGCCCTGGGTAAAGCCCAGTGGCAACGTGATTGCCGCCAGCACGATGACGATCTGCCAGCCCCAGAAAATGAAGGATGCCAGCCCGGGAGCAAACAGGGTGGTGTGGCAGGTGCGCTGCACCACGTAGAAGGAAGTAGCGAACAGTGCGCAGCCACCGAACGCGAAAATCACCGCGTTGGTATGCAGCGGCCGCAGCCTGCCGTAGGACAGCCATTCGGCTGCGTTCAATTCCGGCCAGACCAGCTGGGCGGCAATGATGACCCCGACCAGCATACCGACGATGCCCCAGATTACGGTCATCACGGCGAACTGGCGCACGACTTTGTAGTTGTAAGTCGCTTGCGATTGCATGATGGTGTTCACCTCCCCTAAAAAAACAGACTGCCACCCACTCCACAGCCTACCCGTGGAAGCCGGACGTAACATACTCGACCACGAAAACACGTATTTTGATTCAAATCAACTTTGCTGTTTTACATGATAACTTATGATGCAATTAAATCCACAAATTATATGTGGATTTAAGCAAAAAAAAAGGGGTGCGCGTCGCGCACCCCCAACCCCAACAGAGAGACTAACCGATGAAACGAATCGTCCTTTACTGCGAACCATCCGAAACAAACGCGCGGACTATAGACCTTACGATCGACATAGGCATTGATCTGCGTCAACAGATTTACTGGCTCGGCTTGGAATCCTCATCAGCAGGGGGTTTCTCGGCTGGCGGGCGATCATCGTCCATCAATACTCGATAAGCCGGCCCCTCCAGATCCTCCATTTGTCCGCTTTTCAGCGACCACCAGAAGATCACGCCGATAACAAAGACCAGCACCACCGAAAACGGGATCAGAAGATAAAGACTTTCCATGCGGACTCAGACCTTGCCTGACCAGGGAAGTGGCGCTTTTTTTTGCAGGCGCAGCGCATTCATCACCACCAGCAATGAACTTGCCGACATGCCGATACCCGCCATCCATGGCGTGACCCAACCTGCCATGGCTAATGGTATCGCCGTAACGTTGTAAGCAAAAGACCAGGCCAGATTTTGCCGGATGATCGACAAGGTGCGGCGCGCCAGCAAAGCGCCGCGGGCGAGATGCGTCAGATCGTCGGACAACAGGATCACGTCGGCCTGACCACGGGCCAGGTCGGTGCCGCCGCCCATGGCGATCGACACATGCGCCTGCGCCAGCACGGGTGCGTCATTCACGCCATCGCCGACCATCGCCACGGTTGCACCGCGCGCCTGTAGTTCGCTCAGGTAGGCATGCTTCCCCTCCGGGGTCATGCCGCCAAGGAAGTCGTCGATGCCAAGTTCCGCCGCCACCGCCGCCACCGTTTCTGGCGCATCGCCCGACAGGATGGTCAATTTCAGCCCGCGTGCGCGCATTGCGCCGAGCGTGGCGGCCACCCCGGGGCGCAAGGCATCGGCGATCCGGAACCAGGCCAGCCAGCCCTTCGTGTCGCCCAGCGCCACCACCGTGTCACCGGATTGCAGCCAGTTCGCCAGATCCGCCGGCGGCGGCACGCCGTGCAATTCGGCGACAAACGCCGGCGTGCCAATGCGCATGCTGCGCGGCTTGCCGTTCTGGGTTTGCGCCTCGATGCCCTGCCCCGTCAGCGCCCGCAGCCCCGTCAGCGCCGCCGTCTCGCCAGCGCCGACTTTTTCCATGAGCGCACGACCGAGCGGGTGTTCGGACGCACGTTCAAGCGCGCGCACCAGCGCAAAGATTTCCGCCTCGCTGGATGCATCGGCAAGCTGCAGCGCCACCACGGCTGGCCGCCCGACTGTCAGGGTGCCGGTCTTGTCGAAAATCCAGTGGCTGGCGCGGGCCAGCGTTTCAATGGCATGACCGCGCGTGACCAGCACCCCTTCGCGTGCCAGTGCGCCGGTAGCCACGGTCAGCGCCGTCGGAGTCGCCAGCGCAAGTGCACAAGGACAACTCACCACCAACACGGAAACGAATATCCACAGCGCCTGAACCGGGTTGGTATTCAGCCAGTAAAGCCCGGTCGCGACAGCCAGCACGAGCAAAATCCAGACAAAATGGAAGGCAATGCGATCCGCCAGTTGAACCAGCGCCGGCTTTTCCGCGGCCGCCTGCTCCATCAGGCGGCGAATCGACGCCAGGCGCGTCGCCTCGCCCACGCGCGACAGGCGCACTACCAGCGGACTCGCCACATTCGCACTGCCACCAATCACCGCGTCGCCAAGCTGCTTGGCGCTCGGCCGGCTTTCCCCGGTCAACAGCGACTCATCGGTGCTGCTTGCGCCATCGATCACCACGCCGTCGCCCGGGATCACCTCGCCCGGCCGCACCAGCACACAATCGCCGGCACACAGATCAGCCACCGCCACGCGCTCGCCATCACGCGCCGGCCAATGTGACAGGCGTTCGGCAAAGGCCGGCAGCGCCCGCGCCAGTTCCTCGACACCGCGCGCCGCCTTCTGGCGCGCCATCATCTCCAGATAGCGTCCGGTCAGCAGGAAAAACACGAACATCGTCACCGCATCGAAATACACCTCGCCGGTCGCCATCAGGGTCGCCCAGAGGCTGGCGGCGAAGACGCTACCGATGCCGAGCGCTACCGGCACATCCATGCCGACGCGCCGGAAGCGCAGATCACGCCAGGCATTGGCAAAGAATGGCGCCGCCGAATAGGCCATCACCGGCACGGTCAAAAGCAGGCTCGCCCAGCGCATCAATTGCTCGATGTCCACCGTCATGTCGCCGGCGGCGAGATAGACCGGGAAGGCATACATCATCACCTGCATCATGCCGAAACCGGCGACGAACAAGCGCCACTGCGCGGTGCGGCGCTCCTTCTGCGCGAGCTGTTCCGAGCGTGTGACATCGTAAGGATGGGCGCGATAACCGATGGCCCGAATGGCTTCGAGCAGGGCCGAAAGTTTGGTGAGCCGCTCGTCCCAGCGCACCCGCGCGCGGCGCGTGGCGTAGTTGATGTCCACCGCCGTCACGCCCGGCTGGCGGGCCAGATGCGCCTCGTTGAGCCAGACGCAGGCCGCGCAGGTGATGCCCTCGAGAATCAGCGCCGCCTCGCGTTCATGTTCACCCACCGGCCGCACAAAGTTTTTCTGCACCTCGGGATGATCGAACAAGCCCAATTCCTGCAGGGCTTGCGGCATGGCTTCGCGCTGGCTTTCCGGCATGGCGTCGCGATGCCGGTAATAGTCCGTCAGCTTGTTGGCGACAATCGCCTGCGCCACCGTCTGGCAGCCGCCACAACACATCGTGCGCGGCGCATGGTCAATCTCGACATGCCAGTCGGCACCTGCCGGCAACGGCAGGCCACAGTGATAACAGCTATCAGTCACGGCCAATTATTTTGGCTGCATGCGAATGGCGCCGTCGAGGCGAATCACCTCGCCGTTGAGCATGGTGTTCTCGAAAATGTGCTGCGCCAATGCAGCATACTCCGCGGGCTTACCCAGCCGCGCGGGGAACGGCACCATCTTGCCGAGCGCCTCCTGCACTTCGGGCGGCATGCCCAGCAGCATCGGCGTCTCGAAAATACCCGGCGCGATGGTCATCACGCGGATGCCGTTGCGCGACAGATCGCGGGCAATGGGCAGGGTCATGCCGACAATGCCGGCTTTCGACGCGGCATACGCGACCTGCCCCAACTGGCCTTCGAACGCCGCTACCGACGCGGTACTGATAATCACCCCACGCTCGCCGGCGGCATTGGGTTCATTGCGGCACATGGCATCCGCCGCCAGGCGAATCATGTTGAAGGTGCCGACCAGGTTGATGTCGATAACGCGCTTGAAAGATGCCAGCGCGTGAGGACCTTCCTTGCCGACGGTTTTTTCGCCGATGACGATGCCGGCGCAGCTCACCAGACCATGCAGCGCGCCGAATGACACGAGCGCCGCCGCCACGCAGGCCTGCGCACTCGCCTCGTCGGCGACATTGGTCTCGACAAACAACGCGGCACTACCTAGTTCCGCCGCCAGGGCGGCGCCGTCGGTCTTGTTCAGGTCGGCCAGAACGACCTTGCCGCCGTGTTCAGCCAGCAGGCGCGCCGTACCGGCGCCGAGGCCGGATGCGCCACCGGTGATGATAAATACGCTGTCCTTGATCTGCATTGAACGCTCTCCCCGAAAATTACTGCCGTCCGTAATCCATGAATTTTGCGCTGACGCGCGCCATTTCGTCGGCAGACAGCAACTTGGGCTGGCCCAGTTGCAGCACTCGCCAGTATTGTTCGCACAGCGCTTCGAACTCAATCGTCAGCGCCAGCGCCTCCTTGAGGTCACCGCCAAATACCACCATGCCATGGTGCGCCATCAGGCACGCACAGCGATCCTGCATGGCGACAAGCATGGCATCTGACAGCGCCTGCGTGCCGAAGGTGGCATAAGCGGCGCAGCGCACGGTAGCACCGCCGAAGCGCGCGATCATGTAATGGAACGGCGGGATTTCGAGCTGCTGGCAGGCCAGCGCGGTGGCGAATGGCGCATGGGCATGGATGATCGCCCCCGCTTCAGGCCGTGCGGCATAGATGTCGTGGTGGAAACGCCATTCCGAAGAAGGTTTGCGCTTGCCAAGCGCCGTCCCCGAGTTGGCGTACTCCGGCTGCGCCGTCCCGCCAGCGCCGACTTTTGGCGGCGTTCCACCAATGCCGACTTTCACCATGTCCGCCGCCGTGCAGTCGTCGTAGGCCATGCCGGTTGGCGTGATGATGAAGCCGTCGTCACAGCGCGCGCTGACATTGCCCGCCGTGCCGCGATTGATGCCGGCCGTATTCATGGCGCGCGCGGTGGCAAGGACCGCAGCGGCCAGCATGCTCATGGCTTCACGCTGGCCAGATTGCCGGCGGCAACGAGGCCGCGTTCGGTGATGATGCCGGCGATCAGCTGCGCCGGGGTGATATCGAAAGCCGGATTGGCTACTGCCGTTGCCCCGCCGCCGACCTCCTCGGCGGCACGCTCCTCGATGGGAATATGCGCTCCGTCCGGACAGGCAAAATCGATCGTCGAGAGCGGCGCGGCAACATAGAACGGCACGCCATGCGCCTTGGCGGCCAGCGCCTTGAGGTAGGTGCCCACCTTGTTGGCGGTATCGCCATTGGCGGCAATCCGGTCGGCACCGACAATCACGGCGTCGACCTTGCCCTGCATCATCAGGAGCCCGGCGGCATTATCGACGATGAAGGTGTGCGGCACCCCGGCCTGGGCGAGTTCCCAGGCGGTGAGCAGCCCCTGGTTACGTGGGCGGGTTTCCGAGACCCAGACATGCACAGCGAGGCCGGCAGCCTGCGCCGCATAGATCGGCGCTAGCGCCGTACCGTGGGCCACCGTTGCCAGCCAGCCGGCATTGCAATGGGTCATCAGCTGGATGGGCTGTTTTCGCCCGGCCAGCGGCCTGAGGATGGCCAGTCCGTGCTGGCCGATGGCCGCATTGGCCTCCGCATCTTCACGGGCGATGGCGCGGGCCTCGCGCCAGGCGAGATCGCGCCATCCGGCTGGCGCCGATTTTTGCAGGGCGCGGGCCATGCGTGCCAACGCCCACTGCAGATTGACGGCGGTCGGGCGTGTGGCGGCCAGCGTCTGCACAATGGCGTCGAGCGGCTGGCCTTCTTCAAGTCCCAGTGCCACACCATAGGCCGCCGTGGCGCCAATCAGCGGCGCGCCACGCACCCGCATGACACGGATCGCCTGCGCGGCATCGGCAAGGGTGGTCAGGTGGACAAACGCGGTCTCCTGCGGCAACCGGGTCTGGTCGAGGATGACAACGGCGCCGTTATTCTCGACGATAGTGCGCGGCGAATTCACAATCCAGCCTTGCCGCTGGGCCGCCCCAAGGCAAGGCGACACGCGGCGCCAGCCGCAATTCGCACCACGGCCGAACACAACGCTCCCCGTGACAGACGAGCGCAGCGAGCCGCAAGTCTCCCCTCCCGAGAGGGAGGGGCTGGGGGTGGGCGGGGCATCGCTAGCTCAACTTGCCGTGGCAATGCTTGTATTTCTTGCCGCTGCCACAGGGACAGGGCTCGTTGCGGCCGACCTTGGGCTGGGCACGTTCGTGCGGTTGCGGCTTTTTCTCGTCGCCCGCAACCTCCGCAGCTTCGCCACCGCCCAGCACGTCGTCATAATCGGCGTGGTGGTATTGCACGTTCTCGAGCTGCGGGTGCTGCTGCTCGGCAACCTCGATTTGTTCCTCACTGCGGATTTCCACGGTCGTCAGGATGCGCGTGACCTCGCGCCGCACGGTGTTCAGCAGCGTCTCGAACAGTTCGAAAGCCTCGCGCTTGTATTCCTGCTTCGGATTCTTCTGCGCGTAACCACGCAGGTGGATGCCCTGACGCAGATGGTCGAGTGCCGCCAGGTGCTCGCGCCAGTGGGAGTCGAGACTCTGCAGCATGACGCTGCGTTCGAAACCCTGCCACGCCGCCAGATCGACGCGCGCAACCTTTTCCGCATACATCGCGTCGGCGGCGTCGAGGATGCGCTTGAGAATATCGTCGTCACTGAGCTTCGGATCATCCTTCACCCACTGCGCAATGGGCAACGTGAGTGACAACTCGGCTTGCAAGGCCAGTTCAAGTTCGCCGAGGCTCCATTGCTCCTCGACGCTTTCGAGCGGCACATAATCGCGAAACAGGTCGTGGATGACGCCCTGGCGCATGGCGGTAATCGTGTCGGCAACATCGCCGGAGTCGAGCAATTCGTTGCGCTGCTGGTAGATCACCTTGCGCTGGTCGTTGGCGACATCGTCGTACTCAAGCAGTTGCTTGCGGATATCGAAGTTGCGTTGCTCGACCTTGCGCTGCGCGGATTCGAGCGAGCGCGTCACCATCGGATGCTCGATGGCCTCGCCTTCCGGCATCTTGAGCCGCACCATGATGTTGTTGAGGCGGTCGCCGGCAAATATCTTGAGGAGCGAATCTTCCAGCGAGAGATAAAAGCGCGATGAACCCGGATCGCCCTGACGACCAGCGCGGCCGCGCAACTGGTTGTCGATGCGCCGCGACTCGTGGCGCTCGGAACCGATGATGTGCAGGCCGCCCGCCGCCAGCACCGCGTCATGCAGTTTTTGCCACGCCGCCTTGAGTTCGGCGAAGCGCCGCGCTTTTTCCTCTTCGGACAACGCCTCATCGTTCCTGACTGCGTTGACCTGCTTGTCGATACTACCGCCCAGCACGATGTCGGTACCGCGACCGGCCATGTTGGTGGCGATGGTGATCATGCCCGACTGACCGGCCTGGACGACAATTTCGGCTTCGAAGGCGTGCTGCTTGGCGTTCAGCACCCGGTGTTCGAGTTTCTCGCGCTTGAGCAGATCGGAGAGCAATTCGGAGTTCTCGATCGAGGTGGTACCGACCAGGACCGGCTGACCGCGCTGATGGCAGTCGCGGATGTCGGCGATCATCGCGGTGAACTTTTCCGGCGCGGTGCGGAAGATCTGGTCGTTGTGGTCGAGGCGGATCATCGGCTGGTTGGTGGGGATGACCACCGTCTCAAGACCGTAGATCTGCTGGAATTCGTACGCCTCGGTGTCCGCCGTGCCGGTCATGCCGGACAGCTTGTTGTACATGCGGAAGTAGTTCTGGAAGGTGATCGAGGCGAGCGTCTGGTTCTCGGATTGGATCGCCACGCCTTCCTTGGCTTCGACAGCCTGGTGCAGGCCGTCCGACCAGCGTCGCCCGGTCATCAGGCGACCGGTGAATTCATCGACGATGATCACCTCGCCGTTCTGCACGACGTATTGCTGATCGCGATGGAACAGGTTGTGCGCGCGCAGGGCCGCATACAGGTGATGCATCAGCAGGATGTTGGCCGGATCGTAAAGACTGCCGCCCTCGGGCAGCAAACCATTGCGTGCCAGAACTTCCTCGGCCTTTTCGTGTCCCCGTTCAGTGAGCAGTACCGAGTGTGCCTTGAGATCGACAATGAAGTCGCCGGTATCCGCCTCCTCGGGAGTTTGCGCCGCCACGCCCTTCTCCAGCAGCGGCGGCACGCTGTTCATCTTGACGTAGAGTTCGGTGTGCTGCTCGGCCTGGCCGGAAATGATCAGCGGGGTGCGGGCTTCATCGATGAGGATCGAATCGACTTCGTCGACGATGGCGTAGTTGAGCTTGCGCTGCACCCGCTCGTTGCCGGCATAGACCATGTTGTCGCGCAGGTAGTCGAAACCGAACTCACCGTTGGTGCCGTAGGTGATGTCGGCAGCATAGGCGGCCTGCTTGGCGGCGTGATCCATCTGCGCGAGATTGCAGCCGACGGCCAGGCCGAGGAAACGATAGACACGCCCCATCCATTCGGCATCGCGACTGGCGAGATATTCGTTCACCGTCACCACATGCACGCCCTTGCCGGACAGTGCATTGAGATAAGCCGGCAAGGTCGCCATCAGCGTCTTGCCTTCGCCGGTGCGCATCTCGGCAATCTTGTTGTTGTGCAGCACCATGCCGCCAATCAACTGCACATCGAAATGCCGCATGCCCAGCACCCGGCGCGATGCTTCGCGCACCACGGCGAAGGCCTCCGGTAACAGGTTTTCGAGGCTTTCACCCTGTTCCACGCGCGCCTTGAGGGCGGGGGTCATGTCCGCCAGGGCGGCATCACTCAGTGCCTGCATCTGGCTTTCGAGTGAATTGATGCGGGCAATATTGGCTGAATACGTGCGCAACAAACGCTCGTTGCGGCTACCGAAAATCTTCTTGAGCAAACCGGAAAAAATCATGGGAAAGTCACGCCTTGAGAACTTGGGCGCATTGAACCTGGGCGTTCTGCGCCAAAGGGCGGGATATTATCACGGGGGGGGTAACCCCCCTTGCCTGCCGCAGCCGAAGTTTGTCGCTGCAAGAACTACGGGCGCCGCGCCAGTTGAGATCCCTCGCGACCCAGGAAGCGCATCGGATTCTGGGCTGCGCCCCCCACCCGCACCTCGAAATGCAGGTGTGGCCCGGTCGAGCGGCCGGTCGAGCCGACCGCGGCAATACGCTGGCCGCGCTTGACGAACTCTCCTGGCTTGACGAAAAGTTGCTGGGCATGCGCATAGCGTGTGACCAGGTTATTGCCATGATCGATATCGACCATGTTGCCGTATTGCGGATGGCGCTCGGCCACCTGCACAATCCCGGCAGCAGCCGCCAGAATCGGGGTGCCAGGTTCGGCGATGAAATCGATCCCTTCATGCATGGCCGCCTGGTTGGTAAAGGGGTCGGAGCGCCAGCCGAAGTTGGAAGTCGGGATTGCCGTGGCTACCGGCAGTGCCGTCGGCAACAGGCTCTTGCGAATGCGTTCTTCGAACAGGCGGCTTTCAAGTGTGGTCAGCGTATCGTTACGCACCTCAACCTGTTGCGACATCTCGTCGAGAGCCCGTTTCAGGGCATCCTGAGTCAGATTATCCGGTCGCGTGAAAGGACCGCCCCGACCATCGCCAGCCGCCTTGGCAGACTGAGTCGTCTTACTGTCATTCGACTTGACGCCAGCCAGGCCGGCAATCCGCTCGCCGAGCGAATCGAGCTGCATCAATTGCCCCTGCATCTGGCCCAGCCGCGACGCCATGTTGGCGAGGTTTTCCCGCACCATCTCCTGGGTTTTGCCCGACTCTTCGAGGCTGATGGTACGCAACAACGCCTGTAACGCCGGCATGCGGATTTCCGCAGCATGGCGCACCGTCAGGTAGGAAAGCAGGGAAGACAAAGTCAATACTGCCGCAATCAGGCCTGCGGCAATCAGCGCCAGACGACTGCTGGTCAGCGTAATGCTGCGGGCGGTTGCCATCCGGTTGGAGACCAGAATAATATGCACGCGTTACTCCCTTTCTGCTCCCCGGCCTGCCGACATGGTATCGACCCCAAGAACACGCAAAACCTTCAGCACATTCACGAACAGCCGCGGTACTCTGAAAGATTACCTCACTGCAACCGATGCCGTTGCCCGGTTAGCCGAGCAATCCGGTCGTCTGCAGCGCTTGCAAACCTTGCTCGATGCCGCACTGCCGGCCTATCTTTCACCGGGGGCGCGCATCGCCAATCTGAAGCGAGGCAAAGTCGTTATCCACGCCGATAGTGGCGCGGTCGCGGTCAAGCTGAGGCAACTGGCACCACGGCTCGCCGAGGGTTTTATTCAACAGGGACAGGAGGTTACCGGAATCGAAGTGAGGGTGCAACCCCGCCGGCGACTTTCTCCCAGTTCACGTCCGAAGACACCAAAGATTCTGGGTGAGAGACCGAAGCAGGCACTTACATCACTGGCTAGCGGTCTTGAAGAAGGCTCCCCGATTCGGCGCGCCGTGGAGAAGCTGCTGAAAAATGCTTGAGGTCGAATAGTCGGCGTGACCGAAGGAAATTCCGGCGGGACTGGCGAGGCGACGCTCAAGCCACTACAACATCACAATCAGCCGTTCAAAGGCCAGCAGGGCAAACAGGGCCAGCGCAAGAATCAGGGCGTATTTGGCGATGCGCCCCGCCAGTCCGAGATAACGCTTCTCTCCGGTAAACAGATAGGCAAGGATGCCGGCGCCAATCGCGATCACCGTCAGGATGGCGATGATGCGTAGAAAGAGCATCACGCCGTCGCCGGGCTGCCCCAAGGCGGCTCATTTGCCAACCGAGGCCCCCCGTGGGGGGCAGCGAGCCGGGTTTGCGGACTTGGGGGGGCCATCAAGTAAACTGGAGGTCGGGATAAAGCCGCGCCACGCGCGCCGGGGTCTTTTCCGGCAGGTCGAAGCTCACCCATTCCCATGCCTCGGCGTCGGCCAACAGCGCGCGCAACAGACTGTTGTTCAGCGCATGGCCTGACTTGTGGGCGCTGAACAGGGCCAGCATGGGCGCACCGGCAAGATACAGGTCGCCAATGGCGTCCAGCACCTTGTGGCGGACGAACTCCGCGGGGAGACGCAGTCCCTCGGCGTTCAGCACACGGTATTCATCCATCACGATGGCGTTGTCGAGACTGCCCCCCAGGGCCAGCCCCTGGGCGCGCATGGCTTCGACATCGTGCGTAAACCCAAAGGTACGGGCGCGGGCAATGTCGCGGATATACGATTGGTCGGCAAAATCGACCGCCACCTCCATCCCGGAACGGTCGACCGCCGGATGGTTGAAACGGATCGAGAATTCGAGGCGGAAACCATCGTAGGGCGAGAGCCGCGCCCATTTGTCGCCATCCCGCACCTCCACGGTCTTCTTGACGCGCAGGAAACGCTTGGCGGCATTCTGCTCGACGATGCCTGCCGATTGCAGCAGAAACACAAAGGGCGCCGCCGAGCCGTCCATGATCGGAATTTCTTCGGCATCCACATCAACGTACAGGTTGTCGATGCCCAGGCCGGCCAATGCCGACATCAGATGCTCGACTGTGCCGAGTTTGGCGCCATCCTTTTCCAGGCATGATGCCATGCGCGTGTCGCCGACCGCATACGGGTCAGCCTTGATGACGACCGGCGGCGTCAAATCGACACGGGTAAATACAATGCCTGTTCCCACCGCGGCAGGGCGCAGCACAAGCGTCACCTTTTCGCCGGAATGCAATCCGACGCCGGTGGCGCGAACCAGTGTCTTGAGGGTACGTTGCTTGAGCATGGGAAGCAGATCAAAAGGACAGGATGCCGCATTTTATCCCGAAGGATATGCAAAAGCTCCTGAATTAACAGTAAGACGATGTTTCAAAGAATGAAAAAACCACGTTTGCCGGTGCCAAGTCGCATCGAACATATGCCGAAATGCATGCACAGGAAAACGGCGTGCCATGCACGCCGTTTTGCCTGACCAAAGGAATTGACCAGTGGTCAATTCCCGAAGCTGCATCACTCCTTCTTCATCGGGCAGGTGTTCATGCCGAGAAGCGGGTAGATCGGGCAAAAGCCGATCGCGCCGGTCGCCAGGGGAACGACACCAATCCAGGCCCACACCGGGCCGCCCATCAGGGCCCAGCCAATCAGCCCCAGACCAGCGAGGATACGCAGGGTGCGGTCAATGCCGCCAACGTTCAATTTCATGTGAGCTCTCCTTGTGGTTGTATGTGACGCTTGAATTAGAGCATTCAATAACCGACTGAATCAGTAACCTTTGTCACATTAGCCGCTTTGGCGCCGTTCCGCCAGTCCCAAAAAAGGGATTCCCTTCGGTCACGCCGACTTTTAGTTTCCCGCTGACGCGGGCATTAGCCTGCCCTGAAACACCGCTGCGCTCCGTTTTATCCGGCCACCTTCCGCAGGCCCGCTGGGTCGAGAATCTCGATCTGCTCGCGACCCAGCCGCACCAGGCCCTGATCGGCAAAACCTTTCAGCAATCGGCTGACTATCTCGCGCACGCTGCCCAGTTCGTCGGCGAGCTGTTGATGGGTCGTGTGCAACTGGCGTCCCTTGCCAAGCAGCAGATTGGCCAGCCGTTGATCGAGCTTGCGAAAGGCAACCTCTTCAACCAGTTGCATCAACTCGACGATGCGTTCGGAAAACAGATTGAAGACAAAATCACGAAAGGCAGCCTGCGCCAGTAAAGCGTCGAATAGCGGACGCGGCAACAGCATCAGGGTGGTATCGCTCTCGGCGGCACCACGCGCGTTGTAGTCAGTATGTCCGAGCAGGCAACTGGTGGTGATGATGCAACATTCGCCCGGCAGTACCCGGTACAAAGGCAATTCACGCCCATTCACCGCCAACTTGGCGACGCGAATCGCCCCGGCCAGCACCAGAGGAAACCCCTGGCAGGGCTGTTTTTCGTCAAACAGCACCGTGCCGGCGGGTGCCACCATCTGCCGGGCTTCGCTGGCAAGACGTGCCTGCAAGGACTTGGGCAGATCCGCCAACACGGGATAGAGGCTGGTCAGCATCGCGTCAATCGTCAAGCTCGGCGATGACCGGCGCATGGTCGGAGGGACGTTCCAGCCGTCGTGGCGCCTTGTCGATGCTACAAGCATGGCAGCGCTTGGCCAGCGCTGGCGACAGCAGGATATGATCGATGCGCAGGCCATGGTTGCGGCGGAACCCCATCATGCGGTAATCCCACCACGAATAGGTTCTTTCGGGCTGCTCGAACAAACGGAAAGCGTCGGCCAAACCCAGGTCGAGCAAGGCCCGATAGGCCGCACGCTCCGGCTCGCTGCATAAAATCTGTCCCTGCCAGGCGACCGGGTCATACACGTCGCGGTCATCCGGCGCAATATTGAAATCCCCCAGTAAAGCGAGCTGCGGGTAGCGCTGCAATTCTTCGCGCAGCCAAGCGGCAAGCACCTTCAGCCATTGCAGCTTGTATTCATATTTATCCGCGCCCACGGCCTGGCCGTTGGGCATGTAGGCGCACACCAGCCGTACCTTGCCGAGGGAGGCGGCGATCAAGCGCTTCTGCGGGTCGGCAAAATCAGGCAGATCGCGCGCCTCGTCAAGCAGCCCGGCGCGCGCGAGGATCGCCACGCCGTTGTAGGTTTTCTGCCCGTTATGGATGGCATGGTAGCCCGCCGCTTCGAGCGCGGCAAAAGGAAACCCGCTGTCTTCGGTCTTGGTTTCCTGCAGGCACAACGCATCGACCTGTGTAGCGGCCAGCCAGTCGAGAACCTGGGGCAGCCTGACCTTCAGGGAGTTAACGTTCCACGTGGCGATTTTCATTGGCTCATGACCAGATGATGAATAAGTATCTTCTGCGACTGCAAGCAAAGGATAGCAAGTCCACCATCAAGTGTTGCGCCCACGTTCAATTTCCTGCCCGCCGCCCAGCGCCTTATACAACTGCGCGGCAGTGACGAGCAGCGCCCGGCGCAGTTGCAGCGTGCCCTGGCTTGTGGCAAAGGCGTCGCGCTGGGCATCGAGTACTTCCAGATAACTTGAGACTCCCGCCCGGTAACGCGCATCGACCAGACGCAGTCTTTCGTTCTGGGCTTTCTCGGCCGCTTCCTGCGCCATCAGTTGTTCGGCTAACCGGTCGCGGGCGACCAGCAGGTCCGCCACTTCGCGGAAGGCCTGTTGAATGGTCTTCTCGTACTCTGCCACAGCGATGAGCTTGCGCGCATCGGCCAAATCGACGCCGCCCTGGGTGCGACCGCCATCGAACAGCGGCTGTACGAGGCTGGGCGCAAAGCTCCAAGCACCGGTGCCGGAATCGAACAGTCCGGAAAGCGTTCGGCTCGCCGTGCCGAACGCCAGACTCAGGCCGATACGCGGCAAAAATGCGGCGCGGGCAGCACCGATGTTGGCGTTGGCGGCGATGAGCTTCTGTTCCGCGGCACGGACATCAGGACGATGCAACAGGACTTCGGCAGGAACGTCCACGGTTATATCAAGCGGTAAATCCTGTTCGCTCAAGCGTCGTCTGGGTGGTAGATCGGCAGGCACTTTGCCCACCAGCAGGTTCAGGGCGTTCTCCGCTTGTGCGCGCCCCCTCTCCAGTTCGGAAAGTTGTGCGCGAGCCGCGGCATGGGCGCCATCGGCGGCAAGGAAATCCAGATCGCCCGCCAGGCCGACTTCGCGCCGTTTCTGCACCAGGAAGCGCAAATCCTTGCGATTTTCCACGGTAGCACGAGCCAGGCTCAGGCGTTCGTCCATTTCCTGCCAGGCAAGGTAGGCATTTGCGACATCGGCGATCAGGGTAAGCCGGAATGACTCGCGCGCTTCTGCGCTGGCGAGGTAGCTCGCCAGCGCAGAAGCGGAGAGACTTTTCACCCGTCCCCAGAAATCGAGCTCGAACGCGGCCACGCCAAGGTTGATGTCATAGCGCCGGCTGATTTGCTCATTGCCGGTGGCGGAGAGTCCACCGGGGAGGCGCGCGGCCGCCTGGGCGGCCCCGAGATTTACCGTGGGCAGCCGGTCGGCGCGGGAGATGCCGTACAGGGCGCGCGCTTCTTCGACGCGGGCAACAGCGATCCTCAGGTCGCGGTTATGTTCGAGGGCAGCATTGATCAGGGCTTGCAGACGCGGGTCCGGGAGCATCTGCTGCCAGCTGAGCCCCGCCACCGCACGAACTCCGGCGGTTTGGGCCAAGACTGGCCAGTGTGCCGCCACAGGCGGCGCCGGCCGTTCATACGCGGGAATGAACGAGCAGCCGGCAAGCAGGATAAGTGCGCCCGGCAAGACGCGTTGGGCGAGCCTACGCATGGTCACTCTCCTGATGAGTCCGCGCATGGCCGGGGAAGAAACGCCGCACCACGACATAAAACACTGGCACCAGAAACACGGCGAGTACGGTCGCTGCGATCATGCCGCCGATTACGCCAGTACCGATGGCATGGCGGCTTTCGGCGCCGGCACCGGTGGAAATGGCCAGGGGAAGGACGCCGGCAATAAAAGCGATCGAGGTCATCAGAATGGGGCGGAAGCGCAAGCGACAGGCCTCCAGCGTCGCCGCGTAGAGATCCATGCCCTCATCCTGGAGTTTTCTCGCGAACTCGATGATCAGAATCGAATTCTTGGAAGATAGCCCGATGATGGCAATCAGTCCCACCTTGAAGTAGACATCGTTGGGCAAGCCACGCAATTCGACGGCCAGCGCGGCACCGAACAAGCCCAGCGGCACCACCAGCATGACGGCAAACGGGATGGCCCAACTCTCGAACATTGCCGCCAGCACCAAAAAGACCACGATCAGCGAGACCGCGTAGAGGAACGGTGCCTGAGTACCGGATTGGCGCTCCTCCAGGGAGGTGGCCGACCACTCGAAGCCGAAGCCCGGCGGCAGTTTTTGCGCAATCTCTTCCATCGCCGCCAGCGCTTCACCGGTGCTGCGCCCCGGGGCCGGCGTACCGGCGATCTTCATCGACGGCAAACCATTGTAGCGGTCAAGCTTGGGCGAACCGGCCACCCAGTGCGCTGTTGCGAGTTCCGAGAGGGCCACCATACCACCCTTGCCGTTGCGTACCGGCAGCTTGAGGATATCTTCGATGCTCCTGCGGGTGTCGGCTTCGGCCTGCATCTGTACGCGCAGAATGCGCCCCTGGCGGACGAAGTCGTTGATGTAGGCAACGCCCAGCGCCGCTTGCAGAGTGTCGTTGAGGTCAGCGACGGCCACGCCCAGCGTTTCTGCCTTGACCTGGTCGATGTCGAGGAATATCTGCGGCGCTGCCTCCTGGCCTTCCGGTCGTACGCCGACCAGGCGCGGGTCCTGCGACGCCATGCCCAGCACCATGTTGCGCGCATCCAGGAGTTTCTCGCGTCCCTGACCACCGCGATCCTGCAGACGGAAATCGAAACCGCCGGCGGCAGCCAGTTCCGGGATCGGCGGCGGATTGATGGCGAAGACCATCGCCTGCTTGATGCCGAAGAATGCCATGTTGGCTTTGCGGACCAGCGCCCTGGCGCCGCTTTGCTCCCCCGGTCGCGCATCCCAGTCCTTCAGTCGCACGAAGGCGATGGCGGCGTTCTGGCCGCGCCCGAAGAAGGAGAATCCGGCAACGCCGATGACGTGCTCCACTTCCGGCTGCTTGAGGTAGTACGCCTCGATCTGGGCAAGCACTTCGAGCGTCCGCGCCTGGGTAGCGCCCGGTGGCAATTGGACGAGGTTGAGGAAGTATCCCTGATCTTCTTCCGGCAGGAAACTGCCCGGCAATTTGGCGAACAGCCAGCCGGTGGCCACCACGATTACGGCGTAAAGCACCAGGTAGCGCCCCGTCTTCTTCACGGCACGCGCTACCCAGGAGGTATAACCACTGGTCGTGCGGCCGAACATGCGGTTGAACCAGCCGAACAGTCCGGTTGAAGGCAATAATTCCTTGCCTGGTTCGTGCTTGAGCAGGGTGGCACACAATGCCGGCGTGAGCGTCAGCGCCATCAGCGCCGAGAACAGGATGGTCAGGATCAGGGTCACGGAGAACTGGCGATAGATGGCGCCGGTAGAACCGCCGAAGAATGCCATCGGCACGAACACTGCCGCGAGCACCAGGGTGATGGCGATAATGGCGTTCACAATCTGATCCATGGCCTTGCGGGTCGCCGCGCGCGGCGGCAATCCTTCGGTCGTCATCAGCCTCTCGACGTTCTCCACCACCACAATGGCGTCGTCCACCACGATTCCGATCGCCAGCACCATGGCGAACAGCGTCAGCACGTTGATCGAGTAGCCGAATACATAGAGGCCGAGCATGCCGCCCACCAGGGCCACCGGCACGACGATGGTCGGAATCAGGGTGGCACGCAGGTTCCCCAGGAACAGGTACATCACCAGGAACACCAGCAACATCGCTTCCGCCAGTGTCTTGACGACTTCCCTGATGGAGATTTCGACGAACTTGGAGGTATCGTAGGGCACGCTCCAGGAAACACCCTCGGGAAAATATTTCGCCAGTTCGGCCATCCTGGCGTTGACACCCTTGACCGTGTCGAGCGCGTTGGCACCGGGCGACAGGCGGACGGCAATCGCGGCCGTCGGCTGCCCGTCGAGGCGCGCGGAAATCGAATAATCCTGCGCGCCCAGTTCCACCCGCGCCACGTCCTTCACCCGCAAGGTGGAGCCATCCGGATTGGTGCGAACGATGATGTTGCCGAATTCCTCTGGCGACGACAGGCGGCTTCTGGTCACGATCACCGCGTTGATATCCTGGCCCGCTGCGGCGGGCAATTGTCCCAGTTCGCCGACGGCCACCTGCGCGTTCTGGGCGCGCACGGCGCGCGCCACGTCGGCGGGCGAGAGCTTGTAGCCATGCAGCTTCTCCGGCTTGAGCCACAAGCGCATGGAATATTCGGTGCCGAACAGCAGCGCCTCGCCGACACCCGGCACGCGGCGAATCGGCTCCAGCACACTGGCGGCGGCATAGCTGCCGAGATCGACAAAGTTCTTGCTCTGGTCTGGCGAAAACAGCGACACGATCATGACGTAGTTGCGCGCTGTCTTGTTGACCGTCACACCCAGCCGGCGCACATCGTCCGGCAAGCGTGCCTCGATGCGCTTGATGCGGTTCTGTGCCTCGACCGAGGCATAGTTGAGGTCGGTGCCGGACTTGAAGGTGAGCGTCACCGTACCGGTGCCGATCTGCGCGGCGGAATCCATGTAGAGCAGATTTTCGATGCCGTTCATTTCCTGCTCGATCAGGGCCACCGCCGTTTCTTCCACCACCCGCGCAGCGGCACCAGGGTAGACGACGGAAATATCCAGTGCGGGCGGAGCCACCGTCGGATATTGCGACACGGGCAAATTCTTGAAGGCCAGCGCCCCGCCGAGCAATATCACGAGGGCGATCACCCAGGCGAATACCGGGCGATCGATGAAAAACTTGGCAAACATCGATCAGCCCTCTTTCTTTTGGTTTTCGACGGCTGGCTGCGTCGCACCTGCCGGTGCGACCGGATTAGGCTGCCATGGCACAGTTCTAACGCTCGCACCGGGACGAACCTTCTGCAAACCATTGACGATCAATTGTTCGCCGCCCTTCAACCCTTCGGCAACAATGAAGTCGCTACCCGCCATGCCGCTGGTCCTGACGGGTTGCGGAGCAACCTTGCCCTCGGACGTGACGATCAGCACGGACTGTCCTTGCGGACTGCTTTGTACGGCACGCTGCGGCACCAGGATGACGCCCTCAGCCACGGCAGAGGGGAAACGGATGCGCACGAACATGCCGGGCAACAATTCCCGCTGCGGGTTGGGGAACTCGGCACGCATGCCGACTGCGCCAGTCGACGGATCGACTGCCAGATCCGCGAACAATATCTTGCCCGGCCATGGGTAGCGGCTTCCGTCTTCGAGTAGCAGTTCCACCTTGGCCGATTCACTACGTTTAAGCTTGCCTGACCTGACCGCAGCCTGAAGCCGCAACATGTCTCCACCCGGCTGGGTAAAGTTTACATAGATCGGATTGATCTGTTCGATGGTCGCCAGATGCGTCGCCTCACCGCGCCCCACCAGCGCACCTTCGGTGACCAGCGCGCGGCCGATCCGGCCGGAAATGGGCGCCGGTACGCGGGTATTTTCCATATCCAGTGAAGTACGCGCCATGGCAGCCTGCGCCTGCTTGAGGCGGGCTTGTGCCGCGTCAAATTCCTGCTGGCTGACCGCCTTGATTTCAAGCAACGGACGATAGCGTTCGACGACCAGTCGCGCTGCTTCGACATCCGCCCGGGCTGCGTCCGCTGACGCCTGATAGGTGCGTGCATCAATCTGGAACAGCGTAGCCCCCTCCCTGACATCCGCACCTTCCACAAACAGCCGCTTCTCGACAATGCCTTCCACCCGCGCCCGCACTTGTGCAGAGCGCCAGGCCTGCAAACGTCCCGGCAGGTCCTGCGTCAATGTCGCCGTTCCAGCCGCAACGGTCATGACCTCGACTTCCGGTGGCGGCATGGCACCGGGGCCGCCGGCCTGCGGTTTGTCACCGCTCGGCCCACAGGCGGCGAGCAGGCTCGAAAGAAGCAGAACGGAAAATGAAAGCCTGGCTGCGTTCATGGTGTACCTTTCACTGTTCCGGGTGCATAGGCCCGAAGAAAACAATCGACGATGACAGCAACTCTTTCCTGCTCGTGGTCACCAGCAAATTCCGGTGCGCCGAACAGCCTGCGGGTGCGATCAAAACCCTCCAGCATGGAGAGCAGCATTTCGGCAGCGAACCGCGGTTCGTCCCGGCGTAGCGTCCCATCGTTCATCGCTCTGGCAATAAAATCGGCAAGGCGGCGGACCGTTTGCCCCGGCCCCTTGTCAAAAAACACTTGGCCCAAAGCCGGGAAACGCGGCATCTCAGCGACAAGGGTGCGAAATATGGCAATGCCTTCATCATTCATGACGCGCTTTCTCAATACCATTGCGAAGCGCGTCAAGCGTTGGCGAATATCACCGTCGCCGTCGTCAAGCGACACCAAAATATTGTTTACAATGATATTTACCACTTCACTGAACAAATATTCCTTGCTCGGGAAATGGTTGTAAACAGTCTGCCTGGCCACCCCGGCACGCTTCGCGATACGGTCTATGCTCGCACGGTACCCCACTTCCATGAAGGATTCTGTTGCGGCCTGAATCAAGCGCTGGTGGCTCTCGATGTATGTAATCTCTGCTGCGTGTCGGTTCATGGACTTTTGTAATTTCTGATCTTTCCTGACTAGACTGGACAGTATAGTCAAATAATTCGCTGCAACATGCCACGAATTTCTTGGTAGTGTTCTGCCTAGCGAGAATCAAATCGTCCGTATAAATGTCGCCTGGAGCATCCCATGACCACGCAAAACGAGCGTCGCCAGTTTTGGCGCGCCCACTTTCACTCTCCGGTTCGATTGGCGGCAACCGAACGGGTCATCACGGCGGATCTTCTCGACATTTCCCTCAAGGGGGCCCTCGTCAAGATACCCGATGGCTGGGCAGGTAGTCTGGGCGACCGGTTTCAGTTACAACTTGACCTTGCCGCGGAAGCAAAGATAAGCATGAACGCAACCGTCGCCCATATCGAAGACAGCCGGGTTGGACTGCACTGCGATAGCATCGATCTTGATAGCGTGACCCACCTGCGCCGTCTGATCGAGCTCAATTCCGGTAATCCGGACCAGCTTGATCGTGAGTTATCGACGATGTTGAGAGAAATCGACTAAGGAAGCGCTGATCAAGTCCGTCACACCGGCGTAGGCCGGTGTCCAGCTTGTAGATTTTCCTGGATTCCGGCTTGCGCCGGAATGACGAATCTGAACTTAATCAGCATTTCCCTAACGGTTATCCGATTTGGGGTAGCCCGCCGCATCCAGCAAACTGGCCCAACTGGTATCCAGAAAACCTTTGATGGTCTTTTCGCCGACCTGCAATACGGGTACCGCGACTTCACCACCACCTTGCAACTGGCGCAGGGCTTCGATTTCCTCATTGGTTGCGACGGTTTTCTCGCTAAATGGAATGCCACGCTTGTTAAGGTAGTCGCGGCCCAGCTTGCAGGCGCTGGGGCAGTCGTTGCTGACATGGAGCGTCACAGGATAATTATTCACGGCCTGACGCAACGCAAAAGGCAGTTGTTTGTTTGCGGCTGGTGCCGAGAACTGCTTTTCCTGCACTTCACGCGCCGTCTTCGGCGGCGGTGGGCGATCCGCGTAATGCACCTTGCCCTCCTGATCGACCCAACGATAGGTAGTCTGTGCGTTTACCACGCTGACGCACAGCAGGAAGAACAGCAGTGCGAAAGTCTTCATTGAAGTCTCCGTCAGGCAGTTGCGATCATGCCATTATGGCGCAACAAGGCGTCGGGGTTCGGCGTGCGGCCACGGAAAGCCAGGAAAGATTCGAGCGCCGGCCGGGAACCCCCGACCGAAAGTATCTCCTGCCAAAACCGTTTGCCGGTAGCGGCGTCGAGCACCGTACCGGCGCTGGAGGCTGCCTCTTCGAAGGCGGCGTAAGCATCGGCTGACAAGACTTCGGCCCATTTGTAGCTGTAGTAGCCAGCAGCATAGCCGCCACCGAAGATGTGTGAAAAGCTGTGCGGGAAGCGCTGCCATTCGGGCGGCACGATCACCGCAACCTCACGCCGCACCTCGGCGAGCACATCCATGAACGACTGGTCGCTGCTGGGCTTGAATTCGCTATGCACCAGCAAATCGAAAAGGCCGAATTCGATCTGGCGCAGGGTTTGCACGCCACTCTGGAAATTCTTGGCGGCAATCATCTTGTCGAAGAGTTCGCGCGGCAACGGAGCACCAGTTTCGGCATGCGCTGTCATCCCCGAAAGCACGTCCCATTCCCAGCAAAAGTTTTCCATGAACTGCGAGGGGAGTTCAACGGCATCCCATTCGACGCCATGGATGCCCGAGACGGCGAGCTCATCGACTTCCGTCAGCAGGTGATGCAGGCCGTGACCGGTCTCGTGGAACAGGGTATTGACGTCGTTGTGACTGAAGGTGGCCGGCTTGCCGCCGACTGGGGCCGGGAAGTTGCAGTTGAGATAGGCGACCGGCGTTTGGGTGCCGGTCTGCACCCGACGGCGCGCCACTGCCTCATCCATCCAGGCGCCACCGCGCTTGGTTGGGCGCGCATACAGGTCGAGATAGAACTGGCCGATCAATTTGCCATCACGCAGGATGCGGAAGAAGCGCACGTCCGGATGCCAGACCGGCGCGCTATCGGCTTCTAGCTTAAGCCCGAACAGCGTCTCGATAACCCTAAACAACCCGGCCAGCACCTGCGGTTCTGGAAAATATTGTTTCACCTCGTCATCCGAGAAGGCGTAGCGCTCCTGTTTCAGCTTCTCCGCAACCCAGGCCAGATCCCAGCTTTCCAGGGTGCCGAAGCCGAGACGGTCACGGGCGAATTCCTGCAATTCAGCCATGTCGCGCTCGGCAAAGGGCCGCGCCTTGGCCGCCATGTCACGTAAAAATGCAATCACCTGTGCGGGGGATTCCGCCATTTTCGGGGTCAGGGAAACCTCGGCATAGGTGGCAAAACCCAGCATTGCCGCTTCTTCGGCACACAGGGCAAGAATGCGATCGATCAGCGGACCATTGTTCCACTCCGGATTGCCGAACTCGGATGCCCGTGTCGCATAGGCGCGATACATGCGCGCGCGTAGCTCGCGATCGTCGGCATACTGCATCACCGGCAGATAGGACGGTGCATGCAGGGTGAATTTCCAGCCCGGCTTGCCTTCGCTCTCGGCCGCGGCCCGCGCGGCGGCCCGCACATCGGCGGGCAGACCGGCCACGCCGCTGGCTTCGCTCACCCATTCGGCGTGGGCATTGGTGGCATCGAGAATGTTTTCTGAAAATTTGGCCGCCAGCGCGGACTGCTCTTCCTGAATCGCCTGAAAGCGCGGTTTCAGGTCTGGACGCAATTCGGCACCCGCCAGACGGAAATCGCGAACCTCATTGTCGACAATGCGCTGACGCGTTGGCGAGAGCGTGGCGAATTCCGGACTCTGCCGCAAGGTCTTGAATTTTTCGAAGAGCGCGAGGTTTTGTCCAAGCTCGGCATAAAACCGGCTTACTTCCGGCAGCATCGCGTTGTAGGCCTCACGCCAGGGCGGCACGTCATTCACCGCGTGCAAATGGCCGACAATGCCCCAAGCATGCCCCAGCCGTTCACCGGCATCGGTCAGGGGCACCACAAAATCGTCCCAGGTAGCCGGCGTGCCGGGCAGTTCCAGCCGCGCCAGCAAGGCACGATTCTCATCGAGCAACTGGCGAATGGCGGGTGCGACATGATCGGGTTCGACAGAGTCGAAACGGGGCAGACCGGAGAAGTCGAGGAGTGGGTTCATATTCAGTAATTGGTGGTGGCGCCGGGAACTTCAATGCCCAAGCCACAACAGCAAAAGTCGGCTCTGGCGGGACGGCGCCACCCAAGCCGCCGACACGGGAACAGCAAGAAAAGCGGCAGCGTTCAGCCGGTCAACCGGCTTAGCGCTTCGCGATACTTGGCGGCGGTTTTCTCGAGAATCTCGGGGGGCAGCTTCGGCCCCGGGGCTTTCTTGTTCCAGTCGAGTGTTTCCAGGTAGTCGCGCAGGAACTGCTTGTCGAAGCTCGGCGGGCTGACGCCAACCTGATAAGTGTCGGCCGGCCAGAAGCGTGATGAATCAGGCGTCAGCACTTCGTCGATCAAATACAACTTGCCCGCCGCATCCTGGCCGAATTCGAACTTGGTGTCGGCGATGATGATGCCGCGTGTCAGGGCATAAGCCGCCGCCTCGGTGTAGAGCCGCAACGTGGCGTCCCGCACCTGCGCCGCGAGGGCCTGGCCCAACAGCTTCTCCACCGTGGCAAAGTCGATATTCTCGTCGTGCGTGCCCGCCGCCGCCTTGGTTGAGGGCGTGAACAAGGGCTGCGGCAACTGCTGCGCCATCTGCAGCCCGGCGGGGAGCGGAATGCCGCAAACCTTGCCGCTCGCCTGATAGTCCTTCCAGCCCGAACCGATCAGGTAACCGCGTGCCACCGCTTCGATGGGCAGCGGCTTCAGCTTCTTCACGACAATCGCCCGACCGCGCACCTGCTCGCGCTCGGCGGGCGCCACCACCGTTTCCGGGTCAATGCCGGTGAGCTGATTGGGAATGATGTGCCCGAGCTTCCTGAACCAGAAATCGGCCACGGCGGTCAGCACCGCGCCCTTGCCGGGAATCGGGTCAGGCATGACCACATCAAAAGCCGAAAGGCGGTCGGTGGCGATGATCAACATCTGATCGTCGCCAACAGCGTAGATGTCGCGCACCTTGCCGCGGGCGAGCAGCGGCAGAGTGGTAATTGAGGACTCGAACAGGGGTGTGGTCATGATCATTCGTGGCAGTGAAAAGGGAGAGGAAGGGTGGATTACAACCATCTGCGTGCTTTATAAACCAAAACATCACTAAATACTCACCGCGACAGTAACTCGATATACGCCTGATAGCTGTAGCTGCGATTCTTCTTCTGACCGGTCATCTCCGTCACGATACCGAGATCTTCCAGAACTTTGACGGCCGCATTCGCCGTCGGGAAACTTGTTTCCAACTTCTGACGAACGCGCTCGATGGTAAAGCGCGGCATCATCGCTAACAACTCAAACAAGCGGTAGCTTGTGGGGCCAGCCTTGGGCGATTCGAGCAAACGCCGCCGGTCAGCCGCCACCAAGCTGGCGATTGCGATGATGCTGCGCTCCGCGTCGGTGGCGGCCGCTGCAACCCCCTCCAGAAAAAATGTCACCCAGGATTCCCAGCCTCCCTCGGTTCGGATGATCGACAACCGCCGGTAGTACTCCATCTGGTGCTGCTTCAGATAGCCGCTGAGATACATCAACGGCTCCGGCAACAGGCCCCAGTGTTCGAGAAGCACCGCAATCAGCAGTCGACCAATACGCCCATTACCATCCAGAAAGGGGTGGATGGTTTCAAACTGGGCGTGCACCAAGGCAATTTTGACGAGCGGCGGAAGTGCCGACGACGTGTCGTGGATGAAGCGCTCCATGTCTCCGATCAATTCGGGCACACGATCCGATGGGGGTGGTACGAATACCGCATTGCCTGGACGGGTACCACCGATCCAGTTCTGCGAACGGCGCAATTCACCGGGTTGCTTGCCGGCACCCCGTACCCCGTCGAGCAACAGGCGGTGAGCATCACAGAGCAGGCGAACGCTGATCGGCAGACCGCTTGGATCACGCAAATTGTCCTGTACCAGCCGGAAGGCGCGGAGGTAGTTGGTGACCTCCTCCACGTCAGCGGAATTGCTAACTGCGAATCCGGCTTCCTCGTCAAATAAATCCCTGAGCGTTGCCTGCGTCCCTTCGAGCTGCGAGGTCAGCAAGGCCTCCTTGCGGATGGCGCTGTACAACAACCAATCCACCGCGGGCACCAAACCCGATACCCCGGACAAACGGGCCAGCGCCAGTTCTGACTCGCGGTTCTGCGCCAGGTATGACTCACCCGCAAGCGCCGGTTTGGCTGGAGGCAACGGATAAGGAACGAAAGCCTGGACAGACTCGCCCAAGGTCGTTGAGGTAACGTAAGTTCCGGTGGAGCGCTTCATAGCTTCATAGTAAAGGGAGGCTTAACTCAATGGAATCAATTAAAGCACTCTTTAATATAAATATCCAGTAGTAAAGGATTCATTAATATGCAGCCTGTTTTCTGTTGCAAGTGCTTCGCTGACACCAAAAGAAAGCCCCCGCAGGCATGAAAGCCTGCGGGGGCTGGGTATTACTGGTGCTGCTGACCGGAATCGAACTGGTGACCTACTGATTACGAATCAGTTGCTCTACCAACTGAGCTACAGCAGCGAACCGGGGCGATTATACTTGCAGCTGTCGTCGGCGAACAACTGGCTAAGGCGGTCCATATACCGAATAACCGAAATTCACCTCGATACGCACCCGCGCCTTAACCGGCCTATCGCTTTTCATTCCGGGCGCAAAGCGCATCTGGTTCAATGACGCCTGCACTACACCCACAAAATTCCGGTCAAGACTGCTGAATTCGTTCAACGTCTCATCCACCTGCCCCGTTTCGTCGATGAGCAATATGAATATCATGCGCCCAGCCCCTGCAATGTTGCCGACCTCGGGGAAGCTTGTGTCCAGTTCGGTTAAAAGCCGTGGTTGATGGTCAAGCTCGTCGGATGGGAAGTAGGCCGGGGCGGGCGGCGGATAAGGCGGGCCAAATTCCCCCTCCGGTAGCAATCCAAGGCGCGAGGCGGCTGAAGAAGTAGCCGCCGCGTCTTCCGCAAATGACGACTCATGCGCTTTTGCCAAGGAAAAATCGGCAGCGGTAGATTCCAGTTCCGCCAGGGTTGCTGCCGGTTGCCCGTCGTCAGCACCCTTTACCGCCCCGGCCAGGATCAGCACATCAAATTGGTGCGACGACCCCTGCAGCGCTCGGTGCCAGAGGCCAATTCCAGGAACTCCAGGCGACAGGGAGTCGATGACCAGCAGGTGGATGAGGACGGAACAACACAGGGCCAACAACAGCCGCCACTGTCCCATCCTCCCCATATAGCGAGGATTCCCCGCGAGCCATCGCACGTCCCGTCATCAGTTCTGCAGTTCGCGCCATGTAACGCGCCTAACCGAGGATCCGCCGCTCTTGATGCGAACCTCCTCAACGTTGTTGACAACGTCCTGA
Organism: Rhodocyclaceae bacterium; assembly: GCA_030682175.1. GTDB lineage: Bacteria > Pseudomonadota > Gammaproteobacteria > Burkholderiales > Rhodocyclaceae > Sulfuricystis. Next base: position 49,452 of record JAUXOM010000020.1, on the reverse strand, counting down.
CCGGAAGTCCGGGTGATGCTCTTGACTACGCCGCTGGGCAGTACCACCACATTCGGCCGGGTGGATGCACCCGAGTAAGCGGTGGCCAGATGGGTATTCGAATCCCCGGCCTGTTGCACGACGCCGCCAGAGAGGTAATCGACGTTATAGACCCAGCTTGAGAAGCCTGAAGGGTTGCAGGCATCGGCCGAGCCGGGCTTGTTGGTTACGAATATCAGCGTACCAAAGGCCAGCTGTGGATCGGTATTGCCGCGTTCGCCAAGCTCGGGATAATTGAGTTGCCAGCCAAGGTTATTGTCATCCTCGAATACGGAGGTTTGCACCACGCCCACCCTTCCACTACCACCACTACTCACCGTGGAGTCGATCAGTGTTGTCGGCAATGGGCTGCCATCCTTATCCCAGATGCCGTAGAAACTCTGCTGGCTGGTGTCGGCAAGATCGACGTTGCCCAGCAGCTTGCCGGACGAAAAGAAGACCACACGCTTCTTCTGGCCATTGTTCTTCACGACCTCGCCGAGTTCCGGCCTGGCTGTGATGGGTTTGGACGATCCGACATTGATCAGCAGGCTATTTACCGGGGTACCGCTCGTCAGGTCGAACTTCCACATATTGCCCAGCAGGTCGCCGCCATACACATACTTGGCGGTGTTGTCCCTCATGGCGTCTTCGACCCAGGACCGGATGCGACCCAACCCGCTCGGCGTCGTCGTATCACCGGTATTCGTCGTCACCTTGTGGAGAACGGCACCGGTCAGGGCATTTAGAACATACAGATAACCCTTGCCATCGCCGGTGACGTGGTTGTTGTAGCCGGATGTCACCATGGCCACCCAGGTGCCGCTGGGCAGCTTGACGATCTCGGGGTTGCCATAGCCGTGGCCCAGATCGCAATCTTCCGTGATGCCGGCGACGGTGGTGTAACGGGGAGATGTCCCGGCAGTGCAACCGGGTTTCTGGCGAAACTCCCAGAGCACCTTCGGATTGAGGACGGAGGTATCTGTGGCGGTGTCGGTGATATCCAGGGCATAGTAGCCGGGACCACCACCCGCCAAGCCGCCGACCAGGATGGTCTTCCAGGTCAGCAGGCCAGACTGCACGTCGGCTGTCACCGGTGTGCCATCGACAAAATAACGGTGCTTGGTGGAATAGTCCTTGTCGGCCAGACGGAAGATATCCTTCATCACCATCGAAGGGATGTAAGCCCAGCGCTCACTCCCATCATTGGCATTGAAGGCATGCAGCATGCCGTCGTTGGCGCCGACAAAGACGGTCGGATTGGCGCGAGCGGTGCCCTTAACCGGATAGCCACTGCTGGTGCCGTAGTCGAACAGATACTTGCCCACATACACCGCCTCGGACGACACGATGTCGCCAAGCCGGCCCTTGCGCTCGCGATACAGGCCGGTTGTGGACGTCGTATCCTCGTTACTCTTGTCGCCACGCAGGAAGTCCACCAGGTTCTGGCCCGAGGCTGCGGTCTTCTCGGTGCTGGAAAGACACAGCGGGCCAGTAGTGCAGAATTGCGCCAGGCTGCTGTCGATGTAGGTCGAAGAGAAACAACCCTTCTCGTCGGTCGGGGGCGTGCAACTGGTCGACACGCCGTTAAGTTCATCCCACCGGAAAGGCTTGAGCTTGTTCGCCGGGTGCGCGCTGCTGAAGGTATAGATGTTGCGGCCACTCCAGCTTGCAGCGTCAAGCTGCGTATGGGCCTCCCAGTCCTGCCCGGTGTTGATGTTGCCCGAGGTCAGGTCCATGGTCTGACGGATGAGTTCGCCTGTCCATTGAGAAGTCCAGTATTTCGAGCTGAAGACGAAGTTGTCGCCGGTGGTGACGTTCGGGTTGCTGGTGGTGGCTGCCGCTGCGCCGCCGTCATCCGTTGCTATGCCGGCCAGCACATCGAGCAGGCCACGGCTCAAGCCCAGCGGGTCCTTGGCGCTGTAGTAATTGCCATGGCCATTGACGGCAGCGTGCCAGAGGTCGTCGATACTCGTCTGCGTGTCTGCGGCGGGTTGCGGCCAGTTGCAGGCGCCGGTTGTCTGCCAGGGGCAGACCCCGGTCGCCGGGCTGGCGGTTGTGCCGAGGCGAACGGCGTCGTAGTCGTCGGTCGTGTCGGTCGTGGGTGTTTTGTAGTTGTCGCGATACTTCATCACCCCGTCTATCCCCAGCCCGATCGTGTAGGTGACCATGTGTTGCGCGGTATTTTTGTCGCCGGTGCTTGTGGGCACATCGTTGGCACACACCGAAACATTTTCCGCGCCGGTGCAGTTGCTGAACGGGGTGACGCTTTGGCGCAGGTCGGTCTTGTAATAATAGGCTGCCACATCGGCCAGCGTGCCGGAATAGGTATCCGCAAACGGCCCGGTCACTCCACCAATCACCATATCCGTGCTGTCTTCGTTGGCGATTGCCGTGGTGCCGTCGACCCGCACGCCGTTGCTGCCGTTCCAGTAACCGTCGGTGGACAGGATCGTGAAGTTTTTTTGGCAGGAATATTGCACCGGGTCGGTGGCACCCGTGATTGCGGTTTTTCCTGCATAGATGCGCCCTGCCTGTGCCAACGCCACACGTAACGGAGTGCCACCGTCCGGGTTGGCGGCGAAAAGTTTTGTATACCAGGTTGATTTCTGGGCCGTATCAAAAGGTGCAATGTTCACCAGATTGCTGCTGGCACTGTTGATGGTGAAATAACCCACTCGGAAGCGGTCATCGACACTCTGGAAGGCGGTGGACAGCGTCGACTTGGTCATCTGCATGCGGCTGCGATACCAGGCGAACCAGTTGGCGAAGTTGGCCAGTTCCTCGGCATAGGTACAGGTGGGACGCCCGGCACAGTCGGTGCGGCTGTTGCGGTCCACTACCACGGTGCTGCCCGAGGGGCAAGCGCCGCTGGCGTTGCTGACCACGCCACTGGCGTTGACGCACATATTGCCGAAGGTCTGGCCGGAGACGATGTCTAGCCGCTTGAAAGAACCCGCTGCATAGAGTGCCGGAGATGCAGTCACGCCACCACTGAAAACTGAGACGGTTAGCGTTGCCGTTGTGATAATGGTTATCCTCTCAGCGCCGTTATAGCTTGGGGTTGATGGCGTCGTGATGGTCAGCACGGCACCGCTACGCGAGGCAGTAAAATCATTACCAATACGGGTACGAATTTGTTCAGCTAAATTCCTGTTGCGGTCATTTTGATTGCTGTCACGATCACAATAGATAAAGGGCGCGGTCAGAATCTCATCGCCATTGAGTCTAATGCTCGTTACAGTGGTTTTTTTGTTGATTGGCTCGGAGTTGCAGGTTGCGCCCGTGCCAGTCGCGCTATCACTTCTGGGAAGATTGGCGACTGTAATCGTTCCGGTCGCATTGGCAGCCGAAACCGCGTTGGCAAGCAGCAGAGTCGGATAGCGTGGATATTTGTAGGTGACGTTTTTTACCGCCTGGCAGGCGTCAGTAGTGCTGGCGCCCTGCTCACCCGCGACGCGACCTGCACTGTTGTTGCACCAGCGCAGGCTGGCCGGGAATGTATGGGTAGCGGTTGGTCCGGCGGCGTTGATGCAGGTCACCAGCTTACGCGTCGTGCAGTATTCTCCGGGTACCATCGTGTAGTAATAAGGGCCGACATTGCTGGTGATGGTGGTCGGCGCAGCCGGGCTGCCGGTGGCAAAGGTCATGCTCGAACCAGTTGCCCGCACCGCGCGCATCGTCGTGTAGCTCTTGCTGTTCACCGTACCAGGCAGCACATAGTTGTCGGCACGCAGGCAGTCAGAGTATGTTGTGTCAGTACACCATTCGACATCAGGAAACTCGGTGGTCAGATTGATGGTCCTGGTCACATTGTTGTATTGCACACCATAGCCATCCCAGGGTACCGCGCCAGTACCGCTGTAACTGGTTTTGCTGGTGCCGTCGGCATTTTTTGGCGCGGTGTAAGTGATGGCCGGGTTGTAATAATTTGAGTTGAAATCGGCAGAATGGAAAGGGGGCATGCCGCGGAGGTGGGGGCCACCACTTCCGTCGAAATTGACGCCGGCGGCGTCCTGCGGCAGGCAACTCCAACTGCCAGTAGTGCCGTCCGGTTCGCGGCAGCACCGAACATTCGCGGTGCCAGCTGACCCCTTGCACAAATTTTCCCCCGTCCGATAAATCCAGTCGGGCAGATAATCCCAATCCATGCTGCCCGAGTTGTCCATGATGAACATCAGATTCGGACGCACGCTGGAGACACCCGGCGTGATGAGGGGCACGGTCGCCAGATCGGTTGGCGCGGCTTGCGCGGTGCCAGTCAGGGCCAGTGCAGCGCTCGTCAGCAGCGCCGCTGCGATGTGTTTGTGGTATCCGATTGAGGTGTTCATGACATTCTCCTGCTGGGCGTTCCGTGGTTCAGATCGATACGATGGTCTGCACGAAGCTGACGGTATTGCGCGGGCCGACGATGCGGCTGGTGATGCGGTAATAGACAGAGCTGGCACGATTCAGCGCGACGACGCCGCCGCCCTTGCTGCTGCCGGTGCCGGAAGCTTCCGGCGGGCCGAGGCATTCGACGCCGCTGGTATACGGTGCGCCGGGGGCGCGACACAGCCGCTGAATGAGGTAGGACACGGTATTGCCGGTGCCGCTGTCGGCGGCCAGCGTTGTTGGCGCGTGGGTAGCGACATAGCTGTCCCACCAGGTCGCCCAGGTCTGGGTGCTGCTGGGCACGTCGTTCAGGCCGTTGGCGACATAACCGGATGCGTTGGCGTAGAGCACGGCAGCGGCCGCATTCGCAGCCAGCCAGATAACCGCCTCCTCGGTGCCCTGGTCGCCCTGACGCGTGGCACTTTTCTGCATGGCGATGTTGCCGGCCACCAGCACGCCACTGTCGACGCTGCGGAACAAGGCGAGTCCGGACAGCAGCATGGCCACCAGCACTATCAGGGCGAGAAACAACACCACACCTTGCTGCCTGCGGCGGAATGAGGCGTTCTTCAGCATGACGACTGCGCTCCCATCCAGATCGCATTACGCAGGGCGGTTGCGCCGCGCGTGACGCTGTAGCGATAATGCCGGTCGGGCACCGTCCAGACCGGGCCGGTGGTCGTCGGCGCGACGGCGGAAGTGGGCCACAGGGTAAGCGTCGCCGGACTGACTTCTTCCTTCTCGAATTGGCCGCTGCGCGTCACCAGCGCCAACTGAACAATGGGAATGCGTGCCCAGTCGCAGGCCCGCGCCGGTTGCGCCAGCGTCAGGTTGCCCGGCGCGGTGGCGCCGGTGTCGGGGTCCGGGCAAGCACCGGCGGCCACCAGCCGCGACTTGCAGTAGGCATCGGCGGCGAGATCGACGGGGGCGCCGGTATCGACGCCATATTGTGCCACCAGCGCGACGACATCGTTGGCCACGGGCACCCAGACGGTGGTATCACCAACCTGGGCGGCATTCGAACAATTGCTGGCGAGAAAATCGCAGCGCGTCAACGCGCCGTTGCGCACGGCATAAACGACCAGTTGCGGCGCTCGGCCCAGATGCATGACAAAACCGCTGGTCGAATAGGCCACTGCGCCGCCGTAATCCACTGTCAGATCACTGTTGACGGGATCGGTCGCCACGGCGCGGGTCAGCGTGCAATCCTGCCCGGACTCGGCCAGCAGCATGTAGTCGCTGGCATTGATGCCCCAGATACTGGATAGACGATAGGTTGTTGCGGCGGGGGCGGCGGCCACGCTCACCAGCACGCCTTCGACCATGGCGCTGGCGTCACCATAGGCAATGGCGATCATGTCTGAATTGGCGTCCCCCGGCGGGATGCCCCAGAGATTGCTGGCAGCGGAAATCGCCGCGCCGGCGGGAATGATGGTGACTGGCTGCAAGGGCTTGCTGTTGAAAGCGCCGCTGCTGCGCACATTGCAGCCCAGCGCGGCCAGGTTGGTGAAGCCCAGGCCGGCCTGTTGCAGGTCGCGTTCGATGGCGAACAGTGCCACCAGGCCACCGCTTTGCGAATCGACGAGGCTGCCGGCGGCGCGCTTGCCGGCCTCGGAGCCGACAAAAATCTGCATGATGGCCAGCGAGCCAAGCAGGCCAATGACGATGGCGACGAGCAGCTCGATAAGCGAAAACCCGGCGTGCGCAGTGGAAGTTTTCATGGCTTTTCAGTTCAGTCGGGCGACGGTGACATATTTGTTCGCCGCCGTTGCGTTGGGCGGCTGCCAGCGGATGGTGACCGTTACCAGGTTGTTGGCATCAATCGTCACAGTCGGCGCGTTGCCACTCAAAGTCGAACCTGGCAAGCCGGTGCCGACGCCCTGAATCTGGTCACGCCACACGGTGTATTTCGCCCCGATCGGGGTGCTGGAATAATTGGCAACGAGCATGGCATTCGTGCGGTCGTCCGCCCACATCTGGTTGATGATCTGGTCTGCATGCATCGCCGCTTCGCCCCGATATTTTGAATCAGCGGCAACCTTGATTGCGATGGCCTGCATGCCCACCAGACCCAGCACGCCAATGGCAAAGATAAGCAGCGAGATGAGTGCCTCCAGCAGCATCACGCCCGACTGACTGGATTTTCCTTTCGTTTGTTTCATCATCCACCTCAACAGGCTTGGGGATCGCCGACGGCGCGCTTCGGGTCGCATAGCCGCGACTCGCCGCCGATGGCCACCGTGACGCGCAGGCAGCGTACCGATCCGCCATCTACCTCACAGGTGCCGATGGCCGGATTGCTGACATCGATGCCCAGGATTCGCGTCGTCGCGTCGGGGGTGATGCGGCGCCCCAGGTTGTTGAAAATTATCTCTGTGGTGCCCGTGGAAGAATTAACCTGGACGGCACCGCCCTCCGCCGCCGATTTGGAGTGGAGTATGCTGTCCGCGGACAAAATCGCGTCGGGCAACAACACCTGCCAGCCGCCACCGATCCCGCTTGCCGGGTCAAGCTGGAAAGTAATGTTCAGGTTACGCTTGAGCGCTTCGGCACGGGCAGCCTGGACACCACCAAGAACACCCTCGGCCACGGCACGCACCCGTAGATTGGACAGCATCGTTGTAAAGGCCGGCAGCCCCGCCAACAGCAGCAGACCGATCAGAGTGATGGTGATCATCAGCTCGATCATGGTCATGCCCCGCGCGGGCCGGGAATTCAGCATACTCCACCTTTTTTGGAAACCCAGCAAGCAGCGTTGGCTGTCCAACCGCTCGGCACGGATGTCGTTGCCCGCGCGTTGGCCTGGTTAATCGTGTAGGTAAAGCCCCCGGTACCCTCGGCTGCCACGCCGGCCGCCTGGACGGTATAGGTGGCGGCTTCTAGTGTCGGGCAGGTGTAGGTGAAGAATCTGCCTGTCGGCAGCGGTGCCACGGTGCCGGCCGCGCAAGCACCAACGTACGTCCGGTTGTCGAGAAAATATTGTTCAAGTTTGGCGCGCGCGCCAGCCAACTCGCCAAACGCCTCGGCTAGCTTACCGCGCATTAGATAATCATTGTAAGCAGGCAACGCTACCGACGCCAAAATGCCGATGATGGCGACAACGATCATCACTTCGATCAAGGTAAAACCCCGGTTGGCTTTCATTGACTGACTCCTTTTCATGATTGCACTTTATGCGTTTTCGTTTTTGGCGCCAGGCAAAACCGATGAACGGCAGAGATTCACCGGCGAATGGCGGCAGAAATCAAAGCAGTTCGCCCGGTAGGGGAAAATTGACCCCTTCATCGCTACGGATGGTCTCGGGCGCGACGCCACCGGTATAGGCGGCAATCGCCTGCACCACCTCGTCCACCAGCGACTCGGGCGCCGATGCTCCCGCGCTGACACCGACGGACTGACTGCCGACAAACCAGGCGGCGTCGATTTCGGTGGCGCGATCAACCAGATAGGCCTGGCGTCCCATGTGTTCCGCAACCTCGCGCAAGCGGTTTGAGTTGGAACTGTTCCGCGACCCGACGACGACGATCACCTCGCAGCGCTCGGCCAGTTGCTTGATGGCATCCTGCCGGTTTTGCGTCGCATAGCAGATGTCGTCTTTTTTTGGCCCGACGATGGCGGGGAAACTGGTCTTGAGCGCGGCGACGATGGCTGCAGCGTCATCCACCGACAGCGTCGTTTGAGTGACATAGGCCAATGGAACACATTGCGCCGTCTCGCCAGCGCCGACTTTCAATGCCATGGCATCAGCGACATTTTCGACGAGGTGGATGCCGCCATCGCTCTGCCCCATGGTGCCCTCGACTTCGGGGTGGCCCTTGTGGCCGATCATGATGACCTCGCGTCCCTGCTTGCGGTGGCGTTCGACTTCGAGATGCACCTTGGTCACCAGCGGGCAGGTGGCGTCGAATACCTTCAAGCCGCGTCGCGCGGCTTCCGTGCGCACGGCCTTGGGCACGCCGTGGGCGCTGAAGATGACCGTGGCGCCGTCGGGTATTTCATCGAGTTCGTCGACGAAGATGGCACCCTTGGCCTTCAGGTTGTCGACGACGAAGCGGTTATGCACCACCTCGTGGCGCACATAGATCGGCGCGCCGAACTTTTCCAGCGCGCGTTCGACGATGGCGATGGCGCGTTCGACGCCGGCGCAGAAGCCACGGGGGTTGGCCAGCAGGATTTCCATCAGAGTATGCCGATCACTTCGACCTCGAAGCGCAGCGACTTGCCGGCGAGGGGATGATTGAAGTCGATCAGGGCCGTCGTATCGTCGCGCTCGCGCACCACGCCAGCAAACTTGCCGCCACTGGGCGCGGTGAATTCGACCACCGTCGACGGGGCGATGTCAGCGCCGCCAGCGGGCAGTTCGCTGACGAGCAGGCGTTTGACCAGATCGGGATTGTGCGCGCCGAAGGCCTTGGCGGGTTCCAACACGAATTCGCGACGTGCGCCGACGGGCAGGTCGGTCAAACAGGCCTCCAGCGGCGGGGCAAGTTCGCCGTTGCCGAGTTTCAGCGTGGCCGGCGTTGTGCCGAAGGTAGCGATGAGTTCGCTGCCGTCAGACGTGGCGACTCGGTAATGCAGGGTGACCAGGCTGTCGTGGCGGACGCGATCAGTCATGGGGGCTGCCATTTTCCTTGTGGGTCAGTTGCTGCCAGAGCAGCAGCACCACGCCGACGACGATCGCCGAATCAGCCACATTGAATGCCGGCCAGTGCCAACCGGCGACATGGAAGTCGAGGAAGTCGACGACCGCGCCGAAACGCAGGCGGTCGATGACATTGCCCAGCGCGCCGCCCAGCACCAGCGCCAGGGCAAAGGGCAGCAGACGTTCTCTTGCGTGCTGGCGAATCATGACGACCAGCCAGGCGGAGATCGCCAGCGCCAGCACGATGAAGAACCAGCGCTGCCAGCCGCCGGCATCGGCCAGAAAACTGAACGACGCCCCGGGATTGAAAACCAGCACGAGGTTGAAAAAGGAGGTCACCGCCCGGCTCTCGTGCAGATGGAAGGCGGACAGCACCCATGCTTTGGTGACGAAGTCGGCAATGATGATCGTGCCGGCGAGCACGAGCCAGCGGGAGAGACCAGGCAACATTTCACGCAAACTCACGTCCCTCGCCCACGCCGAAGAGGTTGGTAGCGCAGCGGCCGCACAGCTCGGAATGCTCGGCAGAGTGTTCATGCCGGCCCACATCTTCGCGCCAGTGCCAGCAGCGGGCGCATTTGGCGTGGGGACTGGGCGTTACGGTAATTGACGCCGTCTCGCCAGCGCCGACTTTTGCCGGCGGCGTCCCGCCGGCATCAGCTTTATTGAGCGTCACCTTCGAGCAGATCAGCACGAACTTGAGGTCGTCGCCGAGCGAAGCCAGCAGGTCGTAGGTGTCACCCGCCGCGTGGATTTCCACCTCGGCCTGCAGGGAAGAACCGACCTGGCCGTTCGCCCTCACCTCCTCGATCTTTTTGGACACCTCGGCGCGCACGGCGCGAATCGCCTGCCAGCGAGTCACGAGCGCCGCCGCGGCGGGGAGTTCCGGCAGGGTGTGCCAGGTGCTCAGCATGACGCTCTCGCCCCCCTGCACCTGACGGATTTCCTCGGCGGTGAAGGACAGGATCGGCGCCATCAGGCGCGTCAGGCTTTGCACGATGTGCCACAGCGCGCTTTGCGCCGAGCGGCGGGCACGCGAGTTGGTGGCACTCGTGTAGAGCCGGTCCTTGAGGATGTCGAGGTAAAAGGCGCCGAGATCCTCGGCACAGAAATTCTGCAGCGCCTGCACCACCTTGTGGAACTCATAGCGGTCGTAGGCGGCGAGGCAGTTGTCTTGCAGCCCGCGGGTCATTGCCAGCGCATAGCGGTCGATTTCCAGCCATTGATCGACGGGCAACATCTGGCTGCGCGCGTCGAAATCGGCCGTGTTGGCCAGCAGGAACTTGAGGGTGTTGCGCAGGCGGCGGTAGACCTCGACCACGCGGTCGAGAATTTCCTTGGAAATGGTCAGCTCGCCCGAGTAGTCGGTGGCCGCCACCCAGAGGCGCAAAATCTCGGCACCCAGTGTGTCGGAAACCTGCTGCGGCGCGACGACGTTGCCCTTTGATTTGGACATCTTCATGCCCTTGCCGTCGACGACGAAGCCATGGGTCAGCAGGCCCTTGTAGGGCGCACGGCCGTCGATGGCGCAGCCGGTGAGCAACGAGGAATGGAACCAGCCGCGATGCTGGTCGGAGCCTTCGAGGTAGAGATCAGCCGGATAGGCGCAGTCGGTCGCGTGCGAACCGCGCAGCACTGACCAGTGCGTCGTGCCCGAGTCGAACCAGACATCGAGCGTGTCGCTCATCTTGTCGTACTGAGCCGCTTCAGCGCCGAGAAGTTCATTGATATCGATTGCGAACCAGGCCTCGATACCACCCTGCTCCACGCGCTTCGCCACTTCCTCGACCAACTCCAGCGTGCGCGGATGCGGCTCGCCCGTTTCCTTGTGCAGGAAAAAGGGAATCGGCACGCCCCAATTCCTTTGCCTTGAAACGCACCAGTCGGGGCGGTTGGCGATCATCGCGTGCAGGCGCGCCTTGCCCCATGACGGAAAGAACTCGGTGGCGTCGATGGCAGCCAGGGCCGCTACGCGCAGCGTCGCACTTTCACCCCTCTCTCCCGGCCTCTCTCCCGCAAGGGGAGAGAGGAGCAAACCAAAGCCCCTCTCCCCTTGCGGGAGAGGGGTTGGGGAGAGGGGAATTGGCTGCCGATCCATGCCGACAAACCATTGGGTTGTGGCGCGATAGATGGTCGGCGTCTTGTGGCGCCAGCAGTGCATGGTGCTGTGCATGATCTCGCCGCTGGCCAGCAGACAGCCCACCTCGGCCAGTTTGTCCACGATGACTGGATTCGCCTTCCAGACGTGCAGCCCGCCGAAGAAGGGCAGCGAGTCGGCGAAGCAGCCGTTGCCCTGCACCGGCGTGAGGATCTCGTCGTTCTGCATGCCGGCGCGACGGCAGGAGTCGAAGTCTTCGACGCCATAGGCGGGTGCGCTGTGCACAATGCCGGTACCCGTATCGAGCGTGACGTAATCGCCGAGGAACACGGTAGAAGCGCGGTCGTAGAACGGGTGGCGAAAGACCATGCGGTCGAGCGCGATGCCGCGTGCTGCGCCAATGACCTTGCCTTCCAGGCCATAGCGTTCCAGCGCGGCGGCACGCAGTTCGGCAGCCAGAATCAGCAAGCCTTTGGGGGTGTCGACCAGTTCGTAAACAAACTCGGGGTGGACGTTGAGCGCCTGGTTGCCGGGAATGGTCCAGGGCGTGGTGGTCCAGATCACCGCATAGACGGTTTTCTCCGGCAGCGCACTGATGTTGAAAGCGGCAGCCAGACGGCCCCGCTCGGCAGCATCGAGCGGAAAAGCCACATCAATCACCGGGGATTTCTTGTCGGCGTACTCGACCTCGGCCTCGGCCAGTGCCGAGCCACAGTCGAAGCACCAGTTGACCGGCTTCAGCCCCTTGAACAGGTAACCGCGCCGGTACATTTCGCTGAGCGCACGAATTTCGTCGGCCTCGGTGCGATATTCCATTGTCTTGTAGGGGTGCTCCCAGTCGCCGAGCACGCCGAGCCGGACGAAGTCTTTTTTCTGCCGTTCGATCTGTTCCTGCGCATAGGTGCGGCAATGCGCGCGCGCCTGGTCGGCGGGCAGATGCTTGCCGTGGGTCTTTTCGATCTGGTGCTCGATCGGCAGGCCATGGCAGTCCCAGCCGGGAATATAGGGCGCGTCGAAACCGGCCAGCGTCTTGGCGCGAACGATGATGTCCTTGAGGATCTTGTTGACCGCATGGCCGATATGGATGTCGCCGTTGGCATAGGGCGGGCCGTCGTGCAGCACGAAGCGCGGCCGGCCTTTTGCCGCCGCGCGAATCTTCTGGTAAAGCTGCTGCTCCTGCCAGTCCTTGACCCAGCCCGGCTCGCGACGGGCGAGATCGCCGCGCATCGGGAAAGCGGTGTCGGGCATGTTGAGGGTTTTACGGTAGTCGGCCATGTCTGCTGTCGCCAAATGTTTCGTTATTAAACGGATTTGCCTGCAAAGTATTCCTGGGTCACCGCCACGTCACGGGCAATTTGCGCGGTGAGCGCCTCAAGCGAATCGAATTTGGCCTCGTCGCGCAATTTGTGCAGGAGGTGCACGGTGACATGCGAACCATAAATTTCCTGGTCGAAATCGAAGAGGTGCACCTCAAGCACGGGGCGCAGACCCAGGCCCAGCGTCGGCCGCACACCCAGACTGGCGGCGCCGGGCAGATGCCGCTTGTCGAGACCCGACACCGTCGCGGCGAAAACGCCGGTGAGCGCAACACGCTTGCGCTTCAGTTGGATATTGGCGGTCGGCCAGCCCAGTTTGCGACCGATCTTGCCACCATGGACGACTCGGCCGGCAATGCTGTAGGGACGGCCCAAGAGGCGTGCGGCGTGTTCGAGATCGCCACCACCGAGGGCATCGCGCACGGCAGAACTGGAAACACGTTCGCCATTGATTTCGATGGTATGCATGGCTTCGACGCCAAAGCCATGTTGCTGTCCCGCCATTTGCAGCATGGCGAAATCACCGGCTCGCCCCTTGCCGAAGCGGAAGTCGTCGCCAATGATGAGGTGGCGCACGGCCAGGCCTTTGACCAGCACGCGCTCGATGAATTCCTGCGCCGACAAGCCCGCCAGCTTGCGGCTGAAATGCAGCAGGAAAACTTCCTCGATGCCGCAGGAATCAAGCAGCGCGAGCTTTTCGCGCAGGCTGGTCAGCCGCGCCGGTGCCTGTTCGGGGGTGAACAGCTCACGCGGATGCGGCTCGAAGGTCATCACCGCGGGCGGCAGATTCAGGCGTCGGGCATGCGCGGTGAGGCGTTCAAGCAGCGCACGATGACCCAGGTGCAAGCCGTCGAAATTGCCGATGGCCAGCACCCGCGCCGAAGTCGACTGCGCCGGAAAGCTGCGGTGTAGCTGCATTGCAACAGGGATTGGAAGGTTTTGCGGAGCCGTGAATTGTATCAGTCCGGCTCCGAGCAACAAACCGCAATGGCCTTGCCCACAGCGGTCTCGCCGCCGGGCCGCCCTTCTCCCGCAAGCGGGTGAAGGGCTTTCTCGTGGCCCCCCTCTCCCCCGGCCCCTCCCCGCCAAGGGGAAGGGGAGAAAAGCACACCCCCGCAGTCTCGCCGCCGAGCCGCCCCAAGGCGAGACGGCACGCGGCGAAAGCCGCAATCCGCTCCCAAGCATGACGGGAGCTCCCAGTAACTGACGAGCGCAGCGAGCAACAGTCACCTTCCCCGTGAGGGGGAGGCCGGGAGGGGGTGGGTCAATACACCACAGAGGCCATCTTCGACCTCCCCAGTGCCGGGTTCTGCGCAAAGTAGCCCCTGATGCCGGTCAACAGGGCATCGGCCATCTTGTCCTGATAGGCATCGTCGACCAGGCGCTTTTCTTCTTCGGGGTTGGAGATGAAGGCGGTCTCGACCAGGATCGAAGGAATATCCGGCGCCTTCAGCACGGCAAAACCGGCCTGCTCGACATGCCGCTTGTGCAGGGTATTGATGCCGCCAATCTCGCCCAGTACCGATTTGGCAAGCTTGAGGCTGTCGTTCAGGGTTGCGGTTTGCGACAGGTCGAGCAAGGTACGGGCCAGGTGCGGGTCCTTGACGCCATAATTCACGCCGCCAACCAGATCGGCCGAGTTCTCCCGGTTCGCCAGCCAGCGCGCCGCTGAGCTCGATGCGCCGTTTTCCGAGAGCACGTACACCGAGGAACCGCGCGCAGTCGGCTTGATGAAGGCATCGGCATGCACCGAGATGAAAAGGTCGGCACGCACGCGCCGCGCCTTGCTGACGCGCTGGCCGAGGGGCACGAAGTAGTCGCCATCGCGCGTCAATACGGCCCGCATGTTCGGCTCGGCGTCGATTTTCGCTTTCAGGCGACGGGCAATGGCCAGCGTCACGTTCTTTTCATAAGTGCCGCCGCGCCCTATCGCACCCGGGTCTTCACCGCCATGGCCGGGATCGATCACCACGGTGACAAGACGCTGAATGTCCGGCAGTTCACCTTGTCTGGCGGGTTTCTGGCCGGGCCGCACGGCTGCCGGAGCGGAGTCGCGATGTTTCTCGAGAAAAGCCATCAGCGGATCGGGCGGTTCGGCGGGATAGAGATCGAGCACCAGCCGGTGGCTGTAGTGGCCTGCCGGCTTGAGGCTGAATACCTGCGGCTTCACTTCGCCCTTCAGTTCGATGACCAGACGCACCACGTCAGGTTTGAAGCGACCGGCGCGGATCAGGCGGATCTGCGGATCGGCTTCGAGAATCTTGCCTGGCAGGCTTTGCAGCACCGAATTGAATTCGACCTCTTCGATATCGACGACCAGACGGTCGGGGTCCTTCAGCATCAGGTGCGAGACCTTCAGCGGCTGATCATGTTCAAGGGTGACGCGGGTGTAATCACTCGATGGCCAGACGCGCACCGCCAGCAGGGTCGGCACCGCCCTGCCCCAGGCATTCGATGCAGCCAGCGGCGTGACCAGCAGGGTCAGACTGGCGGAGGCGAAGCGGAGGATGTCGCGGCGAGAGAACCGCGCCCCCCCCGAAAACGTCGCTTCGCTCCGTTCTCCCCCCAGGGGGCCAAAAAACTCTAGGGGCGGCCCGTCGAGTTTATTGCCGGGAGGGCGCTCAACCATTGCCGCCCCCACTCGCTGCCGGACTCGATGCGTGCACGCCGGCCAGGGCCGTCGAGAACCAGTCCGATACGCAGGTCGGCGGCCGGCAGATAGGGCACCGCCCGGTCAGGCCATTCGACCAGACAGACGGCATCTTCGGCAAAGTATTCGTCCAGTCCCGCATCAAGGAATTCTTCCGGCGTGTTGAATCTATAAAAATCAAAGTGATATAAGTTTAATCCAGAAACTACATAAGGTTCAACCAGTGTGTAAGTGGGGCTTTTCGCCGTCCCGCCAAAGCCGACTTTTCGCAACAGACCGCGCACAAGTGTGGTTTTTCCCGCACCGAGGTCGCCTTCGAGGTAAACGACGGCGCGACGTGGCAACCCTTGAGCCAGAGTGGCGCCCAGCGCAAGCGTCGCCGCCTCGTCGGGCAGCGACCATTCGCGGCAGGTATCATCGGCAGGATGCATGACTGGACGGGATTGAAAGAGAAGATTCGCGCTTGGGGCAAAGACCTGGGCTTTGCCGCCGTCGGCTTTGCGGACATCGACCTTCGCCCGGCCGAGGCCGGTTTGGCTGACTGGCTGGCGGCCGGTTGCCACGGCGAGATGGATTATATGGCCAGCCATGGCATGAAAAGGGCACGTCCGGCCGAACTGCTGCCCGGCACAAGGGCGGTCATCTCATGCCGCATGGATTACCTGCCGGAAATGCGCCGCCCTGCCCACCCCCTCTCTCCCGGCCTCTCTCCCGCAAGGGGAGAGAGGAGACAGGCAGCCTCCCTCTCCCCTTGCGGGAGAGGGATTGAGGGAGAGGGGGGCGAATTTTCAACTTCAGCGATCATCTCCCGCTACGCGCTGGGCCGCGATTACCACAAGCTACTGCGCGCACGGCTGCAACAACTGGCCGACCGCATCGTCGCGGAAGTCGGTGATTTCAGCTACCGCGCGTTCACCGATTCCGCGCCGGTGATGGAAGTCGAACTCGCCAGGAATGCGGGGCTGGGCTGGCGTGGCAAGCACACACTGCTGCTGACGCGCGAAGCCGGTTCGTGGTTTTTCCTCGGCGAGATATTTGTCGACCTGCCACTGCCGGCGGATGTGCCAACCAGTGGCCACTGTGGCGACTGCACAGCCTGCCTCGACATCTGTCCGACACAAGCCTTTGTCGCGCCCTACCGCCTCGACGCACGCCGCTGCATTTCCTACCTGACCATCGAACTCAAAGGGAGCATTCCTGTCGAGTTGCGACCACTAATGGGCAACCGCATCTATGGATGCGACGACTGCCAGAGCGTCTGCCCGTGGAACAGCTTTGCACCGCTGACACGCGAAGCGGACTTCGCGCCGCGTCACGGCCTCGACTGCGCGACATTGGTCGAGTTGTTTGCCTGGAGCGAGGATGAATTCAACGCACGGTTGGCGGGTTCGCCGATTCGCCGCATCGGCCACGAACGCTGGCTGCGGAATATCGCCGTCGCCCTGGGCAATGCGTCGCCCGCGCCAGAGGCCAGAAGCGCCCTGCTGGCACGCATGGATTACCCCTCGGCGCTGGTGCGCGAGCATGTGGCCTGGGCGCTGTCCCGTTATCCTGGTTGATCACCTACGGCAATCGGCCGCGACGGATCGCTGCACCACTCGCTCCATGAACCGACATACAGTTTCGATCCACAGAGGCCGGCAACTTCCATGGCCAGCAAGTTGTGGCAAGCGGTAACGCCGGAACCACACTGTTGCACGACATTTTTCGGGTCGCGGCCATTGAGCAGATCGTCAAACTCGGCGCGCAGTTCGTCCACCGGCTTGAAGAAGCAGCCTGCATCATCCAGGTTGTCGAAATAAAAGCGGTTCTCGGCACCGGGGATGTGCCCGCCGACCGGATCCAGGGTTTCATTTTCGCCGGCAAAGCGCTCCTCGCTGCGCGCATCGAGAATCAGCATTTCCGGCGCATGCAGCTTGGCGAGCACTGCGGCGGTTTCGACGATTTCGTCGCGCGGACGCGGCACAAACTGCGCTGCAGGTACCTGGCGCACCTCGATTTCCAGCGGCAGTTTGGCGCGACGCCAGCCCGGCAGGCCACCATCAAGCACGGCAACCTTGTCGTGGCCCAACCAGCGCAACATCCACCACAAGCGTGACGCAAAAATTCCGCTTTCATTGTCGTAAGCCACCACCTGGGTATCGGCACCGACACCACAGGCGCTCATCAGCGCTGCGAAGGCAGCGATGTCGGGCAGCGGATGGCGCCCGTTGCTGCCGGTCTTCGCGCCCGACAGGTCGCGGTCCACATGCAGAAACAGTGCGCCGGGAATGTGCCCCTTGGCATAGGCCTGCATGCCGTAATCGAGATTCTGCAAATCGTGCCGGCAGTCGAACACGCGCCAGGCTGGATCATCAGTATGCGCAGCGAGGGTATCGACACTAACCAGTTTGTCGAACATCAATCATTCTCCATCGTCAGCCAGGTAAGTGCTTCAGCGGGGTCGTCGAAGGCCCGCAGGTCGGTACTGACAAACAGTTGTTCCAGCCAGGTACTCCAGGCCACCCATTGGCTGTCGGTGACGACGGCAATACGGCGAAAGTCGCCGCCATGGATGCGGGAGAACTTGATTTCCTCCCACGCCATGTCGACCGTGAAATCGGCCATCTCGGTCAGATCGAACAACAGATCCAGAGTGCCGTCGAAACGGCCGTCGGTTAATACATACTCTTCGAACTCGCGAAAATCGTCGAGAGTGAATTCGCCCATGACGGCCACTGTAACGAGGCGCTGGGTGTGATCGATGGTAATCATTGCGTGGCAATCTCCTCGGCCATAAGCATATTTCAAAGGGGTCTGAGTATAGCCAATTTGACCTTAGCGGTCGCCATAGGCTATTTTTACGGGTTCGCGTGCAAAATACCCCCCGATGAAAGCTCCAAACACCAAGCCTCCCGCCTCTTTTGAGGCCGCCCTGCAGGAACTTGAAGGCATTGTCCAGACCCTGGAAGGTGGTGGTGCGCCACTTGAGGAGTCGCTGAAAGCCTACGAGCGCGGCATGGGCCTACTCAATTTCTGTCAGACCACCCTGGGGCAGGCCGAGCAGAAGATCCGCATACTCGACAACGGCGCGCTGCACGACCTTGGTGAAGTCACGTCGCCAAACTCCGCGGGCGAGTCTTCTTGAGCGAGTCATTTGCCTCATGGATGGCCGTGATTCAGCGCCGCACCGAGGTGGCGCTGACACGCTGCCTTCCGCCTGATACTACAGCTCCTGCCCGCCTGCACGAGGCAATGCGCTATAGCGTGCTGGGCGGCGGCAAGCGCATGCGTCCGCTGCTGTGCCATGCGGCCGGCGAAGCGCTGGGGGCCGACCCGCAGCGCGTAGACGTCGTCGCCTGTGCAGTTGAACTCATCCACACCTATTCGCTGGTCCACGACGACCTGCCCTGCATGGATAACGATGTGCTGCGTCGTGGTCGCCCGACTTGCCATGTCGAGTACGACGAAGCGACCGCCTTGCTGGTTGGGGATGCCCTGCAGACACTTGCCTTTCAGTTGCTCGCCGAACAGTCCGCCGCACCCACCCCTGAACGACAGCTCCAGATGCTGACCTTGCTGGCGCAGGCCGCCGGCTCGCGCGGCATGGCCGGTGGCCAGGCTATCGATCTGGCCGCAATCGGCATGGCTCTATCGCTCGAAGAACTAGAATTCATGCATATCCACAAAACCGGTGCACTGATTCGTGCCGCCGTTTTGCTGGGCGCCCACGCGGGGGGAGCCGACGACGCGAGCCTGCAAGCGCTCGGCCACTTTGCCAACCGCGCCGGCCTGCTGTTCCAGGTGGTGGATGACATACTCGATGCCGAAGGCAGCACCGTCACCCTGGGCAAGACTGCCGGCAAGGACGCCGCACAGGACAAGCCCACCTATGTCAGCATGCTCGGCCTGGCGCGCGCCAAGGAACTCGCCGCACGTTTGCGCGCGGAGGCGCATGACGCATTGGGCCTTTGCCCGGCCGATACATCACGGCTCCATGCCTTGGCCGATTACATCGTCGAACGAAATTTCTGAACATGCCCTTTGCCTTGCTTGACACCATCACCGACCCGGCCGACCTGCGGCAGTTGCCGCGCGAGCAATTACACACGCTGGCCGAAGAGTTGCGCGCATTCCTGCTCGACTCGGTGGCCCGTACGGGCGGGCATCTGTCGTCGAATCTCGGCACCATCGAACTGACCATCGCCTTGCATTACGTATTCGACACCCCGACAGATCGGCTGGTGTGGGATGTCGGACACCAGACCTACGCACACAAGGTACTCACCGGCAGGCGCGCGGGCATGGAGCGCCTGCGCACCAAGGATGGCGTCTCGGGTTTTCCGCGCCGCGCTGAGAGCGCCTACGACACCTTCGGGGTCGGACACTCTTCCACCTCGATTTCGGCTGCCCTCGGCATGGCCGTTGCGGCACGCGACAAGGGCGAGGAGCGGCGCGTCGTTGCCATCATTGGCGATGGCGCCATGTCCGCCGGCCAGGCCTTCGAGGCGCTGAATAATGCCGGGGTGATTGACGCCAACCTGCTCGTCATCCTCAACGACAACGACATGTCGATTTCGCCGCCGGTTGGCGCGCTCAACAAATATCTCGCGCGCCTGCTTTCCGGGCGGACCTTCAATGCGGCCCGCCGCGCTGGCGAAAAAGTCTTGTCGATGGCCCCCCCCCTGTTGCAACTGGCCAAGCGCGCCGAAGAACACGTCAAGGGTATGTTCGTGCCCGGCACGCTGTTCGAAGAACTCGGCTTCAATTACATCGGCCCGATTGACGGCCATGACCTCGACTCACTGATCCCCACCCTGCAGAACTTGCGCGAGTTGACGGGCCCGCAATTTCTGCACGTCATCACCCGCAAGGGTCAAGGCTACAAGCTGGCCGAGGCCGATCCGGTGCTCTACCACGGCGTTTCCAGGTTTGACGCATCCAACGGCATCCAATCGGGTAAAGGTGGTGGCAAGCTCAGCTTCACGAAAGTGTTTGGCGATTGGCTGTGCGACATGGCTGACGCAGACACCCGACTGGTCGGCATAACGCCAGCCATGTGCGAGGGTTCGGGCATGACCCGTTTCGCCGCTACGTTTCCTGACCGCTACCACGACGTCGGCATTGCCGAACAGCATGCGCTGACCTTTGCCGCCGGACTGGCCTGCGAGGGCATGAAACCGGTCGTGGCCATCTACTCGACCTTCCTGCAGCGTGCCTACGATCAATTGATCCACGACATCGCCCTGCAGAATCTCGATGTCACTTTCGCCATTGACCGTGGCGGCCTGGTCGGTGCCGATGGCGCCACCCATCAGGGCGCCTTCGACCTGTCGTTCCTCACCTGCATCCCGAACATGGTGGTCATGACGCCTGCCGACGAGGCAGAGTGCCGCCTGATGCTGACTACTGCTTACCATCACCCAGGCCCGGCGGCGGTGCGCTACCCACGCGGCAGCGGTGCCGGCGTCCCGCCAGCGCCGACTCTTGACAGCCTGCCGCTGGGCAAGGGAGAAATTCGTCGGCGCGGTCGCGCGGTGGCGATTCTCGTCTTTGGCACCTTGCTGACCGCCGCCCTGAAAGCCGCCGACTCACTCGACGCCACCGTTGCCAACATGCGCTTTGTAAAACCGCTTGACCTTGCGCTGGTCCGCGAACTGGCGCAAACCCACGACCTGCTGGTGACGCTGGAAGAAAATACCGTGATCGGCGGTGCCGGTTCCGAAGTCGCGCGTGCGCTGGAAGACATGGGCATCCTCAAACCCTTGCTGCGTCTCGGTTTGCCCGATAATTTCATCGAGCATGGCGAACAAGGTGAAATGCTCGCAGAAACTGGCCTCGACTCGAATAACCTGGCCGAACGCATCAAAATTCATCAACAATCCATTACTTGAGCAATTTTGTCGGGAATGTTATAGTGGCGCGGCCAACGAGGCAGTTCGGATTCGATCGATCAGCCTTTCAACCAATTCCATGAAAGACCAGCCCGTGAACCTGAAAGACATCATGGCCATACCAGACGTTCAATCCAGCCTCGACTCGCGCCAGTTGCCGATCAACAAAGTCGGCATCAAGTCCATCCGCCACCCCGTCAAGGTGCTGGACAAGAGTGGCGGGGTACAACACACCATCGCTACCTTCAACATGTATGTCGGGCTGCCCCACAACTTCAAGGGCACCCACATGTCGCGCTTCGTCGAGATCCTCAACGCCAACGACCGCGAGGTCTCGGTCGAGAGTTTCGAATCGATGCTGCGCGAGATGGTGAAGCGCCTGGAGGCGGAAACCGGTCATCTCGAAATGAGCTTCCCCTATTTCATCAACAAGGAAGCGCCTGCCTCGAAGGTCAAGAGCCTGATGGATTATGAGGTGACGTTCATCGGGGAAATTCTCCCTGGCGATATCTACCGCCAGACCACCCGTGTCGTCGTGCCAGCCACCAGCCTGTGTCCCTGCTCGAAGAAGATTTCCGAGCGTGGCGCCCACAACCAGCGCTCGCACATCACCATCACCGCCATTACCAACAGCTTCGTCTGGATCGAGGAACTGGTACGGGTGGCCGAAACGCAGGCTTCATGCGAACTCTATGGGCTGCTGAAGCGTCCTGACGAAAAGCTGATCACCGAGCGCGCCTACGACAATCCGAAGTTCGTCGAGGACATCGTGCGCGACGTGGCCGGCGTGCTGAATGCCGATCAGCGCATCGATGCCTACATCGTGGAATCGGAGAACTTCGAATCGATCCACAACCACTCGGCCTACGCACTCATCGAGCGCAATAAAACCGCCTGACGCAGGCTGATCCAGGACAGCAAAAAGGGACGCCGCGGCGTCCCTTTTTGCTGGTGCAGCCAGGCAATATTCACTCCTTGGCTGCAACAACCCTTCTGGTGAGCTTTTAGTTCCGGCATAACGCCTGCTGACGCAGGCATTAGCCTGCTCTGAAAGCTCACTCCTTGGCCGTGACAACCCGTCTGGTGAGCTTTTCCTTGATCCGCGCCGATTTGCCGGAACGGTCGCGCAGATAGTAAAGCTTGGCGCGGCGGACATCGCCACGCCGCTTGACCTCGATACTCGCCACCAGCGGAGAGTAAGTCTGGAAGGTGCGTTCGACGCCCTCGCCCGACGAAATCTTGCGTACGATGAAACTGGAATTGAGGCCGCGGTTGCGCTTGGCAATCACCACGCCTTCAAATGCCTGAACGCGCTTGCGCTCGCCTTCCACCACGCTGACGTTGACGACTATCGTGTCGCCAGGAGCGAATTCCGGGATGGCTTTTCCCAGACGCTCAATCTCTTCTTGTTCCAGTTGCTGAATCAGGTTCATGTCGTTTTCTCCAGATCTAAGCTTGTTTCATTTATCACGACCGCAGAGCTACTCATTTGAATCAGCTTCGATTTCGCGAAGTAGTTGCGTTTCCTCACGACTCAACGAGTGAGCGTGTTGCGCCAGCCATTTGGCAAACAGCTCCGGGCGGCGCTCCCGGGTCCGCAGCAGCGACTGTTTCAGTCGCCAACGACGGATGTTCTCGTGGTGTCCGGAGAGTAAAACCTCCGGCACCGGCATTCCTTCATACACTTCGGGCCGCGTGTAGTGCGCACAATCAAGCAGCCCATCGAAAAACGAATCCTCTACCGCCGAGCCAGCGTCATTCAAGGCCCCCGGCAACTGCCTCACACAGGCATCAATCACTGCCATCGCAGCGATTTCGCCACCCGAGAGCACAAAATCTCCCAGCGATAATTCCTCATCCACGCAGCGCTCGATCAAGCGCTCATCAACACCTTCGTAGCGGCCACAAAGCAGAATCGCACCACTGCCGGCCGCCAGATCCATCACGCGCGCATGGGTGAGGGGCTGACCCTGAGGCGAAAGATAAATCACCTGCGCCGTCACATCTCCTGCGCCACCACCCGCTTCAAGCCGCGCTGCCTTTGCTGCATTTATTGCACGTTCCAGCGGTCCTGCCTGCATCACCATCCCCGGCCCACCGCCAAAGGGCCGGTCATCCACTGCGCGGTAGGCATTTTCTGCCAAACCGACAAAATCGCGTGGGTTCCAGCACGCCAATTCCCACAAACGGCGCTCCAGCGCCCGCCTGCTGATGCCGGAAGCGGTCACCGCGGCGAACATCTCCGGAAACAAGGTGACGATATCGAAGCGCAAAACCATCCGATCGACTCCGCCCTCTAGCGCAACTACCAGTCTTTTTCCCAGTCGACTCGCATCAGACCGGCCGGGACATCTACTTCCTTGACAACTTGGGCAACGAAGGGCAACAGGCGCTCGATTTTTTCGCCGCTGCTGCCCTCCTCTGTCACTACCAGCACCGCATGGGCACCGGACTCAAGCAGATTGGCAACTCGCCCCAATGGCTCATTACCAAGATTAACCACAGACAAGCCAATCAGGTCAGACCAGTAATATTCACCGTGCTCGAGCTTGCCGGACAAGACGGGCAAAGCGTCGCGCGGCGCACCAAAATAAAGTCCAACCAGACTTTCAGCGCCACTGCGATCATCGACACCTTTCAGCTTGACCACCCAACCCTTGCCATGCAAGCGCATGGCCTGTAGCGGATAGTCGCGCCAACCGGAGAAGTCGTTTTCTTCCCGCCCAAGCCACCAGCGTTCTATCTCTTGCCAGCGCTCAGGGTCGTCTCCGAAGGGATGCAGTCTGAGCCAGCCCTGCACGCCGTATGGGGCGGTAATTCGCCCCAGAACGACCATGTATCTCAGGCAGCCTTGGCGGCAGCCGCCGATTGCTTGACCAATCGGGCAGCAGTAGGCGACAACTGGGCGCCCTGACCCTGCCAATAAGCCAAACGCACTGTGTCGATAACCAGGCTTTTTTCGTTCGCGGCGGCTACCGGATTGTAGAAGCCGACACGTTCGACAAAACGCCCATCGCGGCGGTTACGCGAGTCGGTGACGACCATGTTGAAAAAGGGGCGCTTCTTTGCGCCGCTACGGGCAAGACGGATAACAACCATACGGGTTCCTTCTGGAATCTGAAAAACGAAGTTTCAGTGAAAGCTCACGACGGCATCGGCCGGCGTTACGCTGGAACTAAAAAGGTGGCGATTCTATTGATTAATCGCCATAAAGACAAGCTGTTTGCTTACTGCCTCGCCGCACCACCGTCAACTTGTTGGCGGTAATCCGGCTGACGCCGTCCCCATGTTGACGGTGTTCCGGCTGACGCCGTCCCACCAGCGCCGACTTTCCATCAGGCAAAAACTTCGGTGATGGTGCGCTGGACGGCAATGGCTGCGGCGCGCGGATCGACTGCCTGGCGAATCGGCCGGCCAATCACAATATAGTCCGCACCGTTCCTGAAAGCCTGGGCAACATCAACCGTACGCTTCTGGTCATCGACGGGCTTGTTTTCTACCGGGCGGATGCCCGGCGTAACCACCAGCAACTTCTCGCCAAGCTCTCTGCGGATCATGGGTGCCTCAAGGCCCGAGGACACAATACCATCAACGCCAGCCTGCAACGCACGCCGGGCGCGCGAAAGCACCAGCTTTTCAACATCGCAGGCAAACCCGAGATCATCAAGATCGCCCCGATCCAGGCTGGTAAGTACCGTGACGGCGAGAATCTTGAGCGCGCCCTTGTCGCGGACCGCCGCTTCCATGATGGCCTGATTGCCATGCACGGTTGCAAAACTTGCACCACTCGAAGAAAGTGCCCGGACAGCCGAGCGAACAGTTTCGGGTACGTCGAAAAACTTGAGGTCGACAAAGACCTTCTTCTGTTGCGACACCAGCCAGTCGAGCAGTTCGAAATACCCACCCGCCATGAAGAGTTCAAGACCGATCTTGTAAAACTGTACCGCATCGCCCAATTGCTCTACCAGTATCCTGGCATCGTTGGCCCGCGGGACGTCAAGCGCGACGATCAGGCGTTCTGCGGTAGGGATCTGCTTGTTTGGCGTCATGGGATTGCTGATTGTTTTACTGATGCTTGATTCTACTAGAATCGAGGCACCGCCCGTTTGCGGAACATTCCGACACACTCATCAACCATGCAGGAAAAGCTTGCACTCGACAAGGTTCTCGCCTGGCTTGCCGCGGAGCACTCTGCAGCAAGCCTCGACAGTATTGAGAAACTCGGGAGTGCGCTCGAAATTCTCGGCAGTCTTGGGCTGACGGCGGTGCAACGCTTCAAGATCCTGGAGATGTTCTTTCTCCGTACCAACCAATTACAGGCCTCATTGACTGTCGAACTGTCTGTCGCCACCCTGCCCCTGTCGACAGATCTGCGACTCCGCGCCGAGCATCTCGCCGCAGCCTTTGATCTGCTGGCACGGGGCTTTGTTGCGGTTGTCATGGGTCTGTCGCGAAGCGCGACACTGAAAGCTGCGCATCCCCCTGCGGATGTTGTCTACCTGGCCATGAGCAGCCTCCACAAGCAGGCGCAGACCTTGATGCTGGCCTGCACTCCGCTGCCCGCAGAACTCTGGCAGCATGCCCTCAATACGCTGCGCCTGTTTCAGGCCGATCAGGACAATCCGCGCCTGGCCGACGAATTCAACCGCATGCTGGCACTGGCGGTGGCCCAACCGGAATCCTTTACCGCGCACGAACTGGCCTATCTGATCAATTATCTGCAGGCCATTCCGTCAAAGATTCTTTGGCTTTCCTCGCAGGACTCCCTGCCGCACAGCGCCTGGTGGCTTGATCCCTCACGTGACCAACCACCCTATGCACTCGCCCGCCGCCGCCCGCCAGCACACGAAGTCAATCTTTTCGTTTTCGACTGTACCCCCCTTGCCCGCATGGCGCGCGAGCACCTTGCCGAACTGGCGAGTGGCACACCTCCCGCCACCCTGGGACTGCCACCTGCGGCGACCACCGAGGACTTCCGCAATACCCTGTCCGCTGCTGCCGACCGGTGGGGCGGCCCCATCAAACGCCAGCAGACCAGGCGACAGGCGAATTATCGGGTGGAAATTTGCGCCTCCGCCGGCGCACTTTGGCACTACCTCGGTGGCGATGGCAAAGGCGACATGGAAACCGCTTACCCGCTCGCCACCAGTAACTGGCTGGTAACCAATGAGAGTACCGGCGGCTACGCCTTGTTCCATGTTGCCGGGACATGCACCGGCCTGCGCTGCGGAACTGCACTGGGCATGCGCTTGATCGAGGCAGATTCCTGGAGTGTGTGCCTCGTCCGTCGGGTCAGGAGCGACAACTCGGCACATATTGAATTGGGACTTGAGTTGATCGCCGCGACAGCACAGGCCGTACGCCTTGCCTATCACGGCACGGACGCCTCGGTTCCGGCTCTCCTGCTGCCAGCCCAGCCAGCTTTGCAACGCGGCGAAATGCTGCTGACACTGCGTGGCCAGTTCAGACCGGGCACCTTTACATTGCTGGCAGACGATGTCTCGGGCATCCATCTTTGCGATTGCGAAACCGGCCAACTCGCCATGCATACGTCAAGTATCGAAATCTTCGAATTTACTCGCCGCTCCCCGCAATCCGTGCGCTGATTTATTTCAACGCGGCAACACTTTGGGTAGTTCCGCGGTCAACAGGGCACCGACAAGAATCACCGACCACGACAAATATAGCCAGAGCAGGAAGATTGGCACAGCGGCAAACGCGCCATAGATCAGCGTGTAGGTCGGGAATTGCACCACATACAGAGCAAATAGCCGTTGCATGCCGACAAAGGCCAATGCCGCAAGCGCTCCGGAGAAGCCAGCATGCCAGCGCGAAACCGGACGATTCGGCAACACCCAGTAAAGCAAGCCGAATAATGCCGCCAGAAAGATCACCGGCATCGTCTGCGCGAAAACAACCTGAGCCCAGCGGGACTCTTCGACCAGACCGAAGGAAGCACTGGCAAGGTAGGTGGTGCTGGCCAGCGCCCCGCCGAAAACCAGCGGTCCCGCCAATAATGTCAGCAGATGCAAGGCCAGGCGCCTGAGCCACGGCGGTTGTTTTTTGACTTTCCAGATGGAATTGAAAGCATGTTCGATGGTCAGCATCTGGATCAGTGCCGTCGCGGCCAGCACGCCCAACCCGATCAAGGTAATTCGCTCGCCGCGCTGGGCAAACTGACCGAGATACCTGGCGATTACCGCCCCGGCCTTTTCCGGCAGAAGCGAACCGAGGATGAATTTTTCCAGGGAAGCGCCAAGATTGATGGCGAAGGACAGATGATCAATCAGTATTGCGGCGACAACCAACATCGGCACCAACCCCAGCAGTGTGGCAAAAGAGAGTGCCGCCGCCGTCTGCGCGCAGCGTTCCTCGCCAAAGCGCCGCGCCACGCCGCCAACCAGACGGAAAGGTGCAGTCAGCCAGTGCATAATCTCAAACCGGGCCGACTGCCGGGATAAACAAGGAAGACTTCATAGTATGGCAAGATTTTCCGCATCGCATTCCCGCACGTGTAATCACGCCGCGATTACCAGCCTGTTGCTCCTGATTGTCTTGTGTCTGGCCTGGGAACTCTGGCTGGCACCCTTGCGGCCTGGCGGATCGTGGCTGGCGCTGAAAGCCTTGCCCCTGCTCGCACCGCTATTCGGCATTCTGCATGCTCGCCGCTATACCCATCAATGGGCAAGCCTGCTGATCCTGCTTTACCTGCTCGAAGGGCTGACCCGCGCCTTCTCCGACAACGGCATGATGCAGCTGCTTGCCATTGTCGAAGTAGTCCTGGCGCTGGTATTTTTTATGGCCACGCTGTGCTTTGCGCGGGCAACGGCCCGGCAACACATCAAAGCTGGGGATTGACGCGCTCCGGCCCGGCGTAAAGTTTATTCAGGGCATTCACATAAGCTTTGGCCGACGCCACAATGATGTCGGTATCCGACCCCTGGCCATTCACGATGCGGCCGTCTTTCGACAGGCGCACGGTCACCTCACCCTGCGCATCGGTACCGGTAGTGATGGCATTGACGGAGTAAAGCAACAGGCTGGAACCGCTGCCGACAACATTTTCGATGGCGCGAAACGTTGCATCAACAGGGCCGCTGCCGGTAGCCTGGGTGCGATTCTCGGCACCACCGAGCGACAGGGTCAGTTCGGCGCTGGGCACTTCGCCCGTTTCCGAATGGAATTTCGATGAAACCAGCTTGTAGTGCTCGATCTGCGGCGTGATCATCTCTTCCGAAACCAGGGCGTGCAGATCGTCATCGAAAATTTCCCGCTTCTTGTCGGCAAGCTCCTTGAACTTGGCAAAGGCAGCGTTCAAGACCTCCTCGCTCTCCAACTCGATCCCGAGTTCAGCCAATTTTGTCCTGAAAGCGTTGCGGCCGGAAAGTTTCCCCAGCGTGAGCTTGTTGGCATTCCAGCCAACGTCCTCGGCACGCATGATTTCGTAGGTTTCACGATGCTTCAACACGCCGTCCTGATGAATCCCGGACTCATGCGCAAAGGCGTTCGCGCCGACCACCGCCTTGTTGGGTTGCACGACATAGCCGGTGATCTGCGACACCAGCCGCGAAGCGGGCACAATCTGGGTGGTGTCGATGCGTGTTTCGACCGGGAACAAGTCCTTGCGCGTTTTCACCGCCATGACGATTTCTTCGAGCGAGGCATTGCCGGCACGCTCGCCCAGGCCATTGATCGTGCACTCAACCTGCCGCGCGCCATTCAGCACTGCGGCAAGCGAGTTGGCCACGGCAAGCCCGAGATCGTTATGGCAATGGGTCGACCACACCACCTTGTCGGCATTCGGCACGCGCTCGCGCAGGGTTTTGAACAGCTCACCCCAGACCACCGGAATGTTGTAGCCAACCGTGTCGGCAATATTCACCGTCTTGGCGCCCGCGTTGATGACGGCCTCAAGCACACGGCAAAGAAAATCGATGTCCGAGCGTCCGGCGTCCTCAGGTGAAAACTCGACATCATCGGTATATTGACGCGCCCAGTTAACCGCCTTTACCGCCTGCTCAATAACCTGCTCGGGTTCCATGCGCAGTTTCATCTGCATGTGGATCGGCGAGGTGGCAATGAAAGTATGCACGCGACCGCGCGCGGCCGGCTTGATGGCCTCGCCGGCACGCCGAATATCGTTCTCGTTGGCGCGCGACAGCGAGCATACGGTGGAGTCCTTGATCGTTTCGGCAATGGCGCGAATCGATTCGAAGTCTCCCGGGCTCGCGGCCGCGAAGCCGGCCTCGATGATATCCACCCGCATGCGTTCCAGCTGGCGGGCGATGCGCAGCTTTTCTTCGCGCGTCATGGCCGCGCCTGGGCTTTGCTCGCCATCGCGCAAGGTGGTGTCGAAAATCAATAAGGCTTCTTTGCTCATGCTCGTCTCCAGTCGGATCGGCTAATGGTTACTGACCTGCTGCACTTGGGCAACAGGTCAGGCATTCGAATTGTGGGGTGGGGGTTTGCTAGCGCGCGCGGCGCAGCAGGGGACGCAGCTTGGTACGCAACAGGGTGCGTGCCAGCAGGATGCCGGTGAGGGTCAGGAAGACAGCAACTAAAAGCGTCGTGGACATGATGGCTTTCACTATAAAACAGACTGTTTGGTTCACGCAAGTATTTTTGCTGTGACATGCCACTCGCTCACGCGGGCATCAGTTCTCTTGCGCTTTGCGTTTGCGTCGCGAAAACCAGCCACTGATTCCCAGCACGTAACCAGACAGCGCATAGAGAAGGAACAGGGCAAACAGCACGCCCGGCGGATAGCTCGATACCAAAGCGATGCCCAGCGCAATCGCCGCCACCATGATGAAGGGCACGCTCTTGCGCAAATTGATGTCCTTGCCGGAGTAGTAGGGCAGGTTGCTGACCATGGTGATACCGGCAAATATGGTCAGCACACAGGCATACCAGCGTGCTTCGTAGCCGGTCCAGTCGTTGTCAATCATCACCCAGACGAAGCCGGCCACCAGCGCTGCCGCTGCGGGGCTGGGCAAGCCCTGGAAGTTGCGTTTATCGACCACTTCGATGTTGGTGTTGAAGCGGGCTAGCCGCAACGCAGCGCCCGCACAATAGATAAACGCGGCGATCCAGCCAAGCTTGCCCATGTCCTTGAGCGCCCAGACATAAATTACCAGCGCAGGGGCCGCGCCGAACGACACCATATCGGAAAGCGAATCGTATTCCGCCCCGAAGGCGCTTTGGGTGTGTGTCAAGCGGGCCACGCGACCGTCCAGACTGTCAAATACCATGGCGACAAAAATCGCCACCGCGGCAATCTCGAACTTCCAGTGCATCGCCTGGACAATGGCGAAGAATCCCGAGAACAGCGCTACGGTGGTAAGCAGGTTGGGCAGAATGTAGATGCCGCGCCGACGCAACTCGGGATTGAACAGGGTCTTGCGAGGACGATAGTCAGGCATAGGGTTGGTTCAGGCCGCCAAAGATATTGCCATTGTAGCGGTCTAGGCCATTCATGGCAGTTCGGCAAGGATGGTACTCGTGGCGCTCACCGTATCGCCAACGCCGACTTTTACGCGCACGTCTTTGGGCAGATAGAGATCGACACGTGAACCAAAGCGGATGAAGCCGTAACGCTGCCCACGTTCAAGCTTGTCGCCGGCATCAACATAGCAAAGAATCCGGCGGGCGATCAGGCCGGCCACCTGCACGCAGGTAATATCCTGGCCGTCGCCAGTACGCAGGTGCAGGGCATTGCGCTCATTTTCAGTCGACGCTTTGTCGAGATCGGCGTTAAAGAATTTGCCGGGGTGGTACCAGCGCTGCACCACCGTGCCATCAATCGGACTGCGATTCGAATGGACGTTGAACACATTCATGAACACACTGATTTTCAGCGTGTCGCGCTCCAGCCAGGGATCACGCGCCGGTTCGATGACCACGATGCGGCCGTCGGCGGGTGCCAGTACACTTTTGGCATTGCCTGGCACGGCCCGCGCCGGATCGCGGAAGAACTGCAGGACGAAAACAAAGATCAACCACAGCGGGGCCGACCACAACCAGCCGGCGAAGACGGTCGTCGTCAGAGCTGCCACGCCACTGATGGCGAGAAACGGCCAGCCTTCGCGGGCAATCAGGGGATGCGGGTAGGAATTCATGCGGGTTCACCAGAAAGTCAGAGAAAAAAGGCACAGCTCCGAGCTGTGCCTTCCCGTCCCGATCACACATTCATCAGTTCTTGCTCTGATCCACCAGGCGGTTCTTCTTGATCCAGGGCATCATCGCACGTAACTGCTCGCCGACCTGTTCGATCGGATGGGCGGCGGTGAGGCGGCGGCGCGCCGTCATGCTCGGATAGTTGGTGCGGCCTTCCAGAATGAACATCTTGGCGTAATCGCCATTCTGGATGCGTTGCAGAGCCTGTTTCATTGCGGCGCGCGACTGGTCGTTGATGACCTCGGGGCCGGTAACATATTCACCAAACTCGGCATTGTTCGAGATTGAGTAGTTCATGTTGGCGATGCCGCCCTCGAAAATCAGGTCGACGATCAGCTTCACCTCGTGCAGACACTCAAAGTAAGCCATCTCTGGCGCATAACCAGCATCGGTCAGTGTCTCGTAGCCCGCCTTGATGAGTTCAACCAGACCACCGCAGAGTACCGCCTGTTCGCCGAACAGATCGGTTTCGGTCTCCTCGCGGAAGTTGGTCTCGATGACGCCACCCTTGGTGCCGCCATTCGCCGCCGCGTAGGACAGCGCAATATCCTTGGCCTTGCCCGACATGTCCTGATGGATGGCAATCAGCGACGGCACGCCGCCGCCACGCAGGTATTCGGAACGCACCGTATGGCCGGGCCCCTTGGGTGCGATCATGATGACGTCAACGTCGGCCTTCGCTACCACCTGGTTGTAGTGGATATTGAAGCCATGGGCAAAAGCCAGGGCTGCACCTTTCTTGATGTTGGGCTCGACATCGGCGTAATAAACGGTCGGGATGGTCTCGTCCGGCAACAGCATCATCACAACATCGGCGCCCTTGACGGCTTTGCCGATTTCTTCAACCTTGAGTCCGGCTTTCTCGGCCTTCGACCAGGAGGAACCTCCCTTGCGCAGACCGACGGTCACCTTGACGCCGGAGTCCTTGAGGTTCTGGGCATGCGCATGTCCCTGTGAACCATAACCCACGATGGTGACTTTACGGCCCTTGATGAGGGAGAGGTCGGCATCTTTGTCGTAATAAACTTTCATGACTTTCCTTTATTAATGGCGATGTGCTGAATGGTGAAATTGGGTCAGACTTTGAGAATCCGGTCGCCGCGACCGATGCCACAGACACCGGTACGGACGGTTTCCAGAATCAGCGAGCGATCGATGGCGTCGAGGAATGCTCCCATCTTGTTGGTGTTGCCGGTCAGTTCGACGACATAGGTCGACTCGGTAACATCGATGATGCGGCCACGAAAGATGTCGGCGACGCGCTTCATCTCCTCGCGGTCCTTCCCCGTGGCACGAACCTTGACGAGCATCAGTTCGCGCTCGATATGTGCGGCTTCCGAAAGATCAACCACCTTGACAGTATCGATCAGTTTGTTGAGCTGCTTGGTGATCTGCTCGATGATGTCGTCCGAGCCGATACTGACGATCGTCATGCGCGACAGCGTGGGGTCCTCGGTCGGTGCGACAGTCAGCGATTCGATGTTGTAGCCACGTGCCGAAAACAAACCTGAAACGCGCGACAGGGCGCCTGCTTCGTTTTCAATGAGAATGGAAATGATATGGCGCATGGTGATCAGAGCTCCTCTTCCGCCAGAATCATTTCAGACAAGCCCTTGCCAGCCGCGACCATGGGAAAGACATTCGCTGTCTTGTCAGTCTGAAAGTCGAGGAAGACCAGTTGGTTCTTGTGTTTGACAAAGGCTTCGCGAATCGCCGGCTCGACATCCGCTGGTTTGTCAATCCGCAAACCGACGTGACCATAGGCTTCGGCAAGCTTGACGAAGTCAGGCAGGGCGTCGACATAGGATTCGGCATAACGGTTGCCGTGGAACATCTGCTGCCACTGGCGCACCATGCCGAGATAGCCGTTGTTGAGGCAGAGGATCTTCACGGGCAGATGGAACTGCTTGCACGTCGACAGCTCCTGGATATTCATCTGGATTGAACCCTCACCAGTAATACAGGCCACGGTGGCTTTGGGATTGGCAAACCGCACCCCCATCGCCGCAGGCAGACCAAACCCCATCGTGCCCAGGCCCCCTGAATTGATCCAGCGACGTGGCTTGTCGAATTTGTAATACTGCGCGGCCCACATCTGGTGCTGGCCGACATCCGAGGTCACGAAGGCATCGCCGCCAGTCACCTCGTAGAGCTTCTCGACCACATACTGCGGCATGATGAGGTCACTGCCCATCTTGTACTTGAGCGAATTCCTGCTGCGCCAACCCTCGATCTGCTTCCACCATGAGGCCAACGCCTTGGGCTCCGCCTTGGCTTCACTAACCTGGATCTGCTTGATCAGCTCATCCAATACGTCCGGCACGTTGCCGACGATCGGCACATCGACGCGCACCCGCTTGGAAATCGAGGATGGATCGATGTCAATGTGGATGATTTTTCGGGCCACCTTGGCAAAGTGATCAGGATTGCCGATGACGCGATCATCGAAACGGGCGCCCACGGCCAAGAGTACATCACACTCCTGCATCGCCATATTGGCCTCGTAGGTGCCATGCATGCCCAGCATGCCGAGGGATTGACGGTCGGTCGCCGGGTAGCCGCCCAACCCCATCAGGGTCTGGGTGATCGGAAAGCCGAGCATGCGCGTCATCTTGGTCAGCTTGTCTGCCGCATCCGAGAGGATCACGCCGCCACCAGCGTAGATCATCGGTCGCTTGGCATCCAGCAGAAGTTGCAAAGCCTTCTTGATTTGCCCTGTATGACCCTTGACCACGGGATTATAGGAGCGCATCGAAATGGTCTTCGGATAGTGGAATTCACACTTTTTGGCAGTGATATCCTTGGGGATGTCCACCAGCACGGGCCCTGGACGACCGGTCTTGGCCAGATAAAAGGCTTTCTTGATCGTGTCCGCCAAATCCTTGACGTCCTTGACCAGAAAGTTGTGCTTGACGCAGGGGCGGGTGATACCGACCGTGTCTGCTTCCTGGAAGGCATCCTGGCCGATGTAGGCTGTCGGCACCTGCCCCGTAATCACCACCAGCGGGATTGAATCCATGTGAGCCGTGGCTATGCCTGTCACGGCATTGGTAACCCCCGGCCCGGAAGTGACCAAGCAAACGCCTATCTTGTTGGACGAGCGCGAATAGGCATCAGCCGCATGCACCGCCGCCTGTTCATGCCTGACCAGAATGTGCTTGATCTGGTCCTGCTTGAACAATTCGTCGTAAATAAACAAAACCGAACCGCCAGGGTAGC
This sequence comes from Rhodocyclaceae bacterium, assembly GCA_030682175.1. GTDB lineage: Bacteria > Pseudomonadota > Gammaproteobacteria > Burkholderiales > Rhodocyclaceae > Sulfuricystis. The sequence goes on along the minus strand of JAUXOM010000020.1, from coordinate 15,086 downwards.
CGAAAACATGCTCGACCTTTTCTTCCTGGAGGCACCTGATTACAATCTCAGCGCCTGTCAATTGCATTGTTGTGATTCCATTAAAACCGGGCAAAGCCCGAAACACGCAACGATACTTGACGGAACCGAGTATGGTCAAGGCTTCCGGTTAGTTACAGCAGGCTTGACCCACCCCACCCAGATGGGCAGCTTCCCATCCAGACGATAGAAAATACGCTTTGGCTTCACGTATCGAGCTTTCCGATTTTCTCGCCAGTGTCGAGCGGCGCGCCTTCAAACAGGCCGTATTCGCCGTGCGTGACGAGGAAACTGCTCTCGATATCGTGCAGGACAGCATGATGCGTCTCGCAGAAAAATACAGCGACAAGCCAGCGGAAGAGCTTCCACCACTCTTCCAGCGCATTTTGCAGAACGCCATTCGCGATTCATATCGCCGCGCACGCACCAGAGCGGGGCATATGGTGCAACTTTCCTCATTTGAATCGCTCGACGATGAATTTGCCGACCCGCTGGAAGCCATTGAAATTGATGAAGAACATAACCCGTTCGCCACCCCGCATGCTGCGTTGCTGCAAGTCGAGACCCTGAGTCTTATAGAGGGCGCCCTCCAAAATTTGCCCCCACGTCAACGCGAAGCCTTCCTGCTGCGTTACTGGGAGGGATTGGATATCGCAGAAACTGCTTTGGCCATGGGCTGCACCGAAGGTAGCGTCAAGACCCACTGTTCGCGCGCGACAAGCGCCCTGGCAACCGCACTTAAAGCGAAAGATATCAAGCCGTAAGGAGCACGACATTGAACTCGGAACAACAATTTGCCAGGCAAATCTGCCGCGTCCTCGACTTGGGCACTCGCTCAATCGAGCCCGAGGTCACGGAGCGTCTGCGCGCCGCACGTGAGCGCGCACTGCAACGGCAACTCTCCCCGGCCCGGGCTGTCGAGATAACCGGGACGGCAGGTGGCGCGATATTATTGCAGGGCGGCTGGCTGGGTGGTCATGGGCAAACCATGCGTAGCCTGCTGTCGATTCTGGCCTTGATCCTTGGTGTGAGTCTGGCGTACTACTGGAACGCATTTTCACAGGCAAGCATAAACGAGGAGATTGACAGCGCCCTTCTGGCCGGCGATCTGCCACCCAGCGCATATCTTGACCGGGGCTTTCAGGCATGGCTGGAAAAAAATTCGCCAGTTGGGGAGTAGCTTTCTGCTTGCTTTTCGCCGGACTAACTTGGCAATGGCAGGCTCAGGCAGTTGTAACCCCACTCGACCAACCCGACTGGTCGGCGCTCACATCCGAGCAAAAAACCATCTTGGCACCTCTGGCGAGCGAATGGAAGGAAATGGAACCATTCCGGCGCAAAAAATGGTTGGGCATTGCCCAGCGCTATCCGGACATGTCGGAAGACGACCAGGCCGGCGTCCAGCGGAACATGAGGGAATGGGCGAAACTTGCCCCCAATGAACGCAAGGCCGCACGCGAGAAATTCAAGGCTCTGCAAAAATTCCCGGCCGAGGAACGACGGGCGGTAAAGCTGAAATGGGAAGAGTACAACTCGCTTTCACAGGAGAAAAGGGAAAGCTTGAAAAAGGAAGCGGAAAAACGTCCCGCCACGGTTAAAACACCGGCCAAACCTCCTGTTGCGAATTCCGGCACTCATCCTGTTGCAAATGTAACGGCAAGTTCAGCCGCCTTACCCACCGCACCATCCACGAACACCCCCCGTTCACCGCTATCGCCTCTGAAGCCACCGCAAAGCCCCTTGGTGGTACCAAAAACAGCTTTTCCGAAAACTCATGCGGTGCCCGCGGCTGACGTCCCTTGCGCCGAGGAGTAGTCGGTCTTGAGCGCAACCGCTCAGCACTTGGCCGGCATCCGCCGCAGGCTCGCTGGCATGCTGTACGAATCATTGCTGATCCTGGGCGTTCTATCGGCATTGGTACTGTTGCCTAATCTGCTTATCGGGGTCATCTGGCAGGTCGCCATGCCAGGGTGGGCTCTCTGGCTAAACGTTGCACTCGCGGCCGGGCTCTATTTTGTTTATCAATGGCACCGGAGTGGCCAAACGCTGGCGATGAAAACCTGGCGGATGCGGATTGTGGCAAATGCCGACGGCCAGCCACCATCGGTGCCACGCGCTCTGCTCCGTTATCTATTGGCGTGGCCCTCGGTTCTGACTGTTGTCGGCCTGCTCTGGGCGTTTGTAGATCGGGATAGGCAATTTCTGCACGACAGACTGTCAGGGACCCGCGTAATCAGCATACCCCCCAGGTAAGGGGCGACATCAGCGTCGCTCAACCCACCACAGCATTGTCCCCGCTGCCAACAGGAACATCACGCTGGGCGTCATGGCTGCCACGAGTGGTTGCCAACTATTAATTACGCCCAAGTGCGAAAACAAACCATTCAGCATGTGAAACAGGATGCCCAGCATCACTCCGGCAAATACCTTGACGCTTACGGCACCCATGCGGCTATGCGCATAGGCGAAGGGCAACGCCAGCGCCATCATCACCAGGGTTGCCAGTGGGTAAATCAGTTTCTTCCACAACGCAATTTCATAGCGTTGGGTTTTTTGCTGGTTGGCGCTCAGATGCTGGATGTATTGATAAAGGTTAACCAGGGACATGCGCTCGGGAACAACCAGCAAGACTGACAGGATGTCCGGATTGAGCGCTGACTTCCAAACCAGCTCGTCCTGGCGTGAAACAAGAGATCCCTCATTGGCAGACTGCGTTGCGAACTGCGTCTGCACCACGTTGGTGAGGCGCCAGTGGTTGGGCGGAAGAAATCTACCCTCCTCTGCCTCGCTGATCGATTGCAAGCGGTAAGCATCGTCAAAGCTATAAACCCTGATCTTGCGCAGACTGGCATCGGGCAGGACTTCGCGCACGTTGATGAATGACATGCCATCCTTCACCCACAACCCGGAGCGGAATTCCTGACCGACAAGTTTGCTCATCGCCGTCAGGCGCAGTTGCTGTGCGGCGCGCTCGGCCGGCGGCGCAACAAATTCGCCAAGAATAAAAGTCAGCGCAACAAAAACAATGCCGATCCTTGCCAATGCCGTCAGCAACTCGACAGTCGATAGGCCCGATGTGCGCAAAACGGTGATTTCAGAATGCCGGGCCAAAAGGGTCAGGGCATAGAGCGATCCAATCAGCACGGCAATCGGGAATATTTCATAAGCCCGGCCGGGCAGAGTCAGGGCGACATAACCTACGGCATGCTGCAACAGATAGTTGTTCTTGCCGACCTCCGCCATTTCATTGATCAAATCGAAAAAGGCGAACAAGGCCAGAAAGGCTGACAGCACAAGCAGGGTCGCACTATAAATTTCGCGCGCCAGATGACGCTCATAAACTTTCAGCGCCATATCCGCCACACCGAAAAGACCGCCAGTCGCTTCCAGAACAACAGGAGCAGGGTAATGAACATCAACAAATGCACCGCCCACACTCCGATCTCGAACGGCAGACGCCCCTGGGCTACCCATGCCTGACTGACTGACAGCAGGTTGCTGTAAATCATGAAGGTCAGCAGGGCAAACAGCAGGTTATTCGTGCGGCCGGCGCGTGGATTGACGAAAGACAGCGGGATCGCCAGCAAGGCCAGCGTCAGGGCGGAAAGCGGCACCCCAATGCGCCACAACAACTCTCCTCGACTGGCCGGACTGGCGTCAAGCAAGAGCTCCCAAGTGGTCATGCGCTTGGGGGATATGTCGATATCCCGGTTTTCGCGCGTTTCGATACGCATGGCATACCGGGCAAACTCCATGACTCGATACTCCGCGGCACCGGCTTCAGCTTCGTAGCGCCGTCCCTGCGTCAGCACGATGAATTTGTCGCCATTCGCCGCCACCTCGGTATGGCCTTGCGCCGCAGCCATGACACCCAGCCGGCCATGTTGCATTGAATTGATGAAGATATTTTTGACCTGATCTCCCTGTCCGTCCTGATCAGCCACCGATTCGACAAAAAATACCCGATCACCGCGTGCCGACTCCTTGAATGCACCAGGGCTGACGCGCGCCACATCGTCGCGCTGATCCATGCGATCCTGATATTCAGCGCGCTTGCCAAGTGCCCAGGGGGACAAGAACAGAGCCAATACCGCGATGACCAGCACGATAGGCAGTGCAAAACGGAGCACCGGGCGCATCCAGGCGGTCAGCGGCACACCGGCGGAGAACCAGATCGCCATCTCGGAATCGCGATAAACCCGCGACAATGAGAGCAGGATCGCTATAAACAGGGTCAGCGACAGCAGCACCGGCAGATAATTGAGCGCGGCGAAGCCGAGCAAGGCGGCGACCGCCTCGGAAGTGATACGGCCACCGGCGGCCTGTCCGAGCAAGCGGATCAGTTGGGTTGTCAGCAGAATCGCGAACAAGGCGACAAAAACCGCGGCGGCCGTCTGGGCAAATTCACGCTGGGCAGCGCGGAGAAATATCATCTTTGTTGCCGGCGTAAAATGGATTCTGGAATTGCGGTCAAAATGAATAAAAAACGTGAGACAGAATGGCAATGGCAGCCGACATCGATGACCCAATCCGCGTCAAATAAAGCGGCCGTCAGTAAAATTGCTTAAACTCCACGTTTTCCCATTTTCAAGGAGTACGCGGTGGAATTTAGCATAAAGAGCGGCAGCCCGGAAAAGCAGAGAACTGCGTGCGTTGTGGTCGGCGTCTTCGAATCGCGCAAACTATCCTTGCCGGCAGAATTGCTCGACAATGCGGCACGCGGCTATCTATCAGACCTGTTGCGGCGCGGTGACATGGAGGGCAAGGCCGGCAGTACCTTGCTGCTGCACAAGGTGCCCGGCGCGGAAGCCGAGCGCATTCTGCTGGTCGGCCTCGGCAAGGAGCGCGAATTCCGCGAAAAGGAGTATCGCGCCGCGATTGCCACCGCGGTCCGTACCCTGAACGAAACCGGCGGCTTTGATGGCACGATCTACCTTACCGAACTTCCGGTAAAAAAACGCCATGTCGCATGGCGCGTCAGGCAAGCCGTGCTGGTGGTTGAAGAAACGCTGTACCGCTTCGATCAAATGAAATCGAAGAAAGACGACGTGCGCCGCCCGCTGCGCAAACTGACCTTTTGTGTCGAGCGCCGCACCGAACTCGCTGCCGCCGAGTTGGCCCTGACCGAAGGTCAAGCCATTGCCAGCGGCATGAGTTACATGAAGGATCTGGCCAACCTCCCCGGCAATGTCTGCACACCCAGCTATCTGGCAAAACAGGCCGGAGTCATGGCCAGGGAACATGGCCTGCAAGTGGAGATCCTCGATCAAGCCGCCATGGAGAAATTGGGCATGCATTCTCTGTTGGCTGTTTCCAGGGGATCGCAACAACCCCCGCAATTCATCATCGTCAAGCATCTGGGTGGCAAGGCCGATGCCAAGCCCATTGTGCTGGTGGGCAAGGGTGTCACCTTCGACACGGGAGGCATTTCGCTCAAACCCGCCCCCGAAATGGACGAGATGAAATACGACATGTCGGGTGCCGCCAGCGTATTGGCAACAATGAAAGCGGCCGCACTGATGAAGCTGCCGCTCAACATCATTGCCGTTGTGCCGACCGTTGAAAACATGCCCGGCGGGGGCGCCGCCCGTCCCGGCGACATCGTCACCTCGATGTCCGGCCAAACCATTGAAATTCTCAATACCGACGCTGAAGGCCGGCTGATTCTTTGCGATGCGCTGACTTACGTCGAACGCTTTAATCCCGACTGCGTCGTCGATGTCGCCACCCTGACCGGCGCCTGCGTGATTGCCCTTGGTCATGTCGTCAGCGGCTTGCTCGCCAACGATGACGGACTGGCGCGCGAACTGCTCGACGCAGGCTTGGACAGCTGGGACCGCGCCTGGCAGATGCCACTGCTTGAAGATTATCAGGAGCAGCTGAAGAGCAATTTTGCCGACATGGGCAACATCGGTGGTCGGCCGGCTGGCACGATTACCGCCGCCTGCTTCCTGTCGCGCTTCACCAAGAAGTACGACTGGGCGCATCTCGACATTGCCGGCACAGCCTACAAGTCGGGCAAGGAGAAAGGCTCGACCGGTCGGCCGGTGCCGCTGCTAACCCAGTTTCTGATCGATCGCGCCGCGAAAGTCGGCGCTGGCGGGACGGCGCAAAAGTAAGCCATACACCCATGACGCGCATATCATTCCTGCATGGCGCGGCCGACCGCATTCAGTCCGCCGCCCAGTGGCTGCAAAAAACCTGGGGTGAGCGCCAGTCGCCCCTGCCTGCGCTACTGGTCTATGTCCCGGACGCCGAGCAGGCGACGCGGCTGGATCGCCTGCTCTGGACCCAGCCCCCGCTGGCCTTTTTGCCGCATTGCCGGATCGATTCCCCGCTGGCTGGCGAAACGCCCATCTTGCTGACCGACAATCTGGAGCGGAATCCCGCCGCGCCACATCAGGAGAGTTGCCTGCTTAACCTCGGCAACATATTGCCAGCGACGTTTTCACGCTTTGAACACCTCGTGGAAATCGTCAGCACCGATGATGCTGACCGCCTGCCGGCGCGGGATCGCTTCAAGTTTTATCGGGAACGCGGTTACGCAATCGACAATCGCGATATTTCCGGTGGCTTGTGATGCCGCATGATAACGACATCATCACGCAGGCCGACGCCCTCATGCGGCGCCACCGCAGCTTCGTGGCGCGTGTTGCAGAGGTAAGCGCCGAGGAATCCACCTCCATCACCCGCAATGCGGAAAGCGACAGCGAAATTCCCGTGCTGACCGAAGTGGTCGATGCATCCACCCATGCGCTTTCAGCCCCGCCGCGCGATGTCGATGGCGTTCTCGAAGCGCTGCGTGAAGATCTTGAAAGTGAGCTTTCAGAATGGCTCGTCGAAGTGTTGCCCGCCGCGGTGGCAAACGCCAGCCAGAACATTCTCACCGAACTGGATGCGAAGGCACGCCACACCCTGCTGCCGCGCCTGCTGGAAAAGCTTGAGGCGCGCCGCAATGCTGAGCAAGGTTCCGAATCACCCCCGGTATAATCGCTCCCCCCTGCTTCACCTGAATAAAGCTGATTTTTTCATGGAACTCGCAAAAAGTTTCGAGCCCGCCGACATCGAGCGGCGCTGGTATCCCGTCTGGGAATCGAGCGGCTATTTTGCCGCCGGCCTCGACATCGCAAGCCCCCCCCGTAGCCGCAGCTGCACTGCGTCCTCCCCCCAGGGGGCCGGTCAAAATTTGGGGCGGCCCGGCGTTTTGACCGAAAAACCCGAAAAAGATAGTTTCTGCATCCTGCTGCCACCACCCCACGTCACCGGCACGCTGCACATGGGCCATGGTTTCAACCAGGCCATCATGGATGCGCTGACGCGCTACCACCGCATGCGCGGCGCCAACACCCTATGGCAACCAGGCACCGACCATGCCGGCATCGCCACGCAGATCGTCGTTGAACGCCAGCTCGATGCCCAGGGCACCAGTCGCCACGAACTCGGCCGCGAAAAGTTTCTTGAAAAGGTCTGGGAGTGGAAGGAATACTCGGGCGGCACCATCACGCGCCAGATGCGCCGCCTCGGCACCTCTCCCGACTGGACGCGCGAACGCTTCACCATGGATGCCGGCCTGTCGAAGATCGTCACCGAGACCTTCGTGCGCCTCCACAAGGAAGGCCTGATCTATCGCGGCAAGCGGCTGGTGAACTGGGACCCGAAGCTGCTCACCGCCGTTTCCGACCTCGAAGTGGTGAGTGAGGAAGAAGACGGCTTCATGTGGGAGATCCGGTATCCCTTCGCGGACGTGGCAAATGAGGGCGATGGCGCGCTCACCGTCGCCACCACGCGACCGGAAACCCTGCTGGGCGACGTCGCTGTCGCCGTCAATCCCGAGGACGCACGGTACACGCACCTGATCGGCAAGCAGGTCCGTCTGCCCCTGTGCGACCGGACCATCCCGATCATCGCCGATGCCTATGTGGACAAGGATTTCGGCACCGGCTGCGTCAAGATCACGCCGGCACACGACTTCAATGACTGGCAGATCGGTCATCGGCACGGCCTGACGCCGCTCTCCATCCTGACCCTCGATGCACGCATCAACGAACATGGCCCCGAGAAGTACCGGGGCATGGACCGCTACGCGGCACGCAAGCTCATTGTCGCCGACCTCGAGGAGCAGGGTCTGCTTGCTTCGACCAAGCCGCACAAGCTGATGGTGCCACGTGGCGACCGTACCGGCGTCGTCATCGAGCCGATGCTCACCGACCAATGGTTTGTCGCCATGTCGAAGCCCGGCGCGGACGGCACGAGCATCGCCGGCAAGGCCCTCGAATGCGTGAGTGCGGGCGAAATCAAGTTTTTCCCCGAGAACTGGGTCAACACCTACAACCAGTGGCTCAACAACATCCAGGACTGGTGCATCTCGCGCCAGCTCTGGTGGGGCCACCAGATCCCCGCCTGGTACAGCGACGACGGCCGCATCTATGTGGCGCACGACGAGGCCGAAGCTTACGCACTGGCGCAACTTGACGGCTACCACGGCGGACTGGCGCGCGACCCCGATGTGCTCGACACCTGGTATTCATCGGCGCTCTGGCCGTTCTCGACGCTCGACTGGACTCCCGAGTGGCCAGCAAAATCAAACCCCGCGCTCGACCTCTACCTGCCTTCGACGGTGCTGGTCACCGGCTTCGACATCATCTTCTTCTGGGTGGCGCGCATGGTGATGATGACCAGGCACATCACCGGCAAGATTCCCTTCAAGCATGTCTATGTGCATGGTCTGATCCGCGACGCGGAAGGCCAGAAGATGAGCAAATCCAAGGGCAACGTCCTTGACCCGATCGACCTGATCGACGGCATCAGCCTCGATGATCTGGTCGCCAAGCGCACCACCGGCCTGATGAACCCCAAACAGGCCGCGCAGATCGAGAAACGCACGCGCAAGGAGTTCCCGACCGGCATCGCCGGCTTCGGCACCGACGCGCTGCGCTTCACCTTCCTGAGCCTCGCCAGCCCGGGCCGCGACATCAAGTTCGACATGCAGCGCTGCGAGGGCTATCGCAATTTCTGCAACAAACTGTGGAACGCCAGCCGCTTTGTGCTGATGAACTGCGCCGACCAGGACTGCGGACTCGAAGCCCACGACCAAGCCGCTTGCCACGGCGATTATCTCGACTTCTCACCGGCCGACCGCTGGATCGTCAGCCTGCTGCAACGGGTCGAGGCGGATGTCGCCAAACACTTCGCCGACTACAGATTCGATCTACTGGCCAAGGCCATTTACGAATTCGTCTGGGACGAGTATTGCGACTGGTATGTCGAACTCGCCAAGGTGCGCCTGCAAAACGGCACGCCCGCCCAGCAGCGCGCCACCCGCCGTACGTTGGTGCGCGTGCTCGAAACCGTGCTGCGCCTCGCCCATCCGCTGATCCCCTTCATCACCGAAGAACTCTGGCAGCAGGTTGCCCCGGTGGCTGGACGGGCAAAAGTCAGCACTGGCGGGACGGCGTCAGCCGGAACGCCGCGTGACATGGAGACGGCACCGGCAGAAACGATCATGCTGCAGGACTACCCAGTCGCCGACCTCACGCGCTGCGATACCGCCTCCGAGGCCTGGGTAACGACGCTCAAATCGCTGATCACCGCCTGCCGCAGCCTGCGTGGCGAAATGAACCTGTCCCCGGCGCTGCGCGTGCCATTAGTCGGCGCTGGCGATACGGCGGCCTTGAACGAGTTCGGCCCCTATCTGGCGGCACTGGCAAAACTATCGGAGGTGTCCTTCGTCGATAGCCTGCCCGACAGCGATGCGCCCGTACAGATCGTCGGCAACTTCCGCCTGATGCTGAAGATCGAGATCGACGTTGCCGCTGAAAAGGAACGGCTCGGCAAGGAACTCGCCCGCGTCGAAGGCGAAATCGTCAAGGCGGAAAAGAAACTGTCTACCGAGAGCTTCGTCGCGCGTGCGCCTGCTGCCGTTGTGGCACAGGAACGTGAGCGCCTGGCGAACTTCCACTCGTTGCGAGAGAAACTCGCCAGCCAGCTCGGCAAGCTTGCCTGACAAGTAGAAAGGGGCCTGGCGGCCCCTTTCTCTTCCGCGCTACGTCGTCATTCCGGCGAAAGCCGGAATCCAGTGAAGTCAAACACTTGGCCCCCGGCCTGCGCCGGGGTGACGGAGATAACAGCGCGGCCTTACTGCGGTGTATAGGTGCCGCCGGCCACCTTCGCCATCATTTCAGCGGTGCTGTCCGGGTGACTGGAGATGCCCATGAACTGGAACATGCCCAGATCGGGCCAGGCCAGCGCGGTGCGATAGCGGCCAAACAGGGCGTAAGCCTTGTTATCGACTACGTAAATTTCCCACGGCAACGCAGCGATGTGATCCGGACCGATCTTCTTCGCCCACCAGCCTTCGCCGTTTTCGGTGTCGTTGGTTGCCACGCCGAACACCGCAAGCTTCTTGTCCGCGACCACGACCTCATAAACCTTGGCCGTCTTGGCAACGCCTTTGGCCAGGTTGTCGCGGACAGTCTTCACCGCCTCGTCAAAGTTGCCATAGGTTTTCAATTCGCTCTTGTCGCCAAAGCGTTCCATACCCGCCATGTAGCGGTAGGTTGGCAGATTTTCGACCTTCACGTCCCCGCCAAAGGTCTTGCCTGCTCCCAGCGCCTTTTTCAACTTCTCGGCAGTTGCCTTCACCGCCGCGTCGGCCTTAGCATAATCCTGGCGCAGATAAGCGCGCTGCCAGTATTCGAGGTTGAGGTAAGACACCGAGCCATCCGCCTTCACGCCGACACGGATCGGCAAGCCAACCACGGCGGAACCGCCCAGTTGCAACAAGGCCGCCGAAAACTCAGGCTCGGTCACCACGATCGCCCCATACTGCGGCATGCCGGCCGGCAGATGCTGGCCGATCACCGTGAAGCCCGCCGCGGTCAGCTTCTTCTCGGTCGCCGCCATCGCCGCCTTCAGGTCGCCGCCGGCCACCTTGTCGGCGGTCACATAAGGCTGCAAGGCATGCGCCAGCAGCGAAAACACAGCAAGTACAACACCGGCCAAGATTCGTTTCATGATTTCTCCTTGAGTTTTATTACTTCAGGATCAGTCGTGCTTATCGATGCGGCTATGAAAAAGGCCGGCAGTGCCGGCCTTTTCAGGTACAGAACAGTGTTCAGAAGCGGTGGCTATACATGAACTGCCAGTTATTGCTCTGGCCGTGCGTCGTCTTGATGCCCATGTTTGGATTGGTCACTGAAACTTCTGGCGCATAAACATAGGAGAAATCAACTGACCCCGCTTTGCTAACAGCATACCCAAAGCCTAATGTGTAGTGATTCTTGATCGTCGCAGGGAACAGATAATTAATATACTTGTCAGGGATCGGATTGCTGGCGAGATTTACGCCTGCACGCAGTACCAGAGCATCCGAATACTTGTAAGAACCACCAATCATGAAGACATCCTGATTCTTCCAGTCCTGATAAAGCGTAGCATCCATCGTGCCCATGCCACCATCCGCCACGAAGTTCATGCGGAAGTTTTTCATGACATCCGACCAATTAATCCGTTTGTAATCGGCAGCAATCATCAACTTATCGGTAGCTTGGTAGGCTAGGCCAAGACCAAAGGTTTCCGGCCACTGGAAATCGACAACCTTCAATGTGCCAGGAATAGGCATCACATTGTTATTTAGCCGACCTTTACCTTTCATGTCCGATAGGTGGGTTTTTGCATGATAGACGCCGCCGATAGTCAAGTTTGGCGCAGCCTTCCAAGTAAAGCCGAGATTCAATGCCCAACCATTCGTGGTCAACTCCTGCGTGAATTTATTATCGCCTTTGGAAAAATCGAACTGGGCCCATGCGATCGGAGGAAGTGTCATCGTTGTCGAAGCAGTACCAATCGGTGAGCCACCCGGAGTCAACATCGCACCAAGACCTGCGCCATCCATTACCATTTGCAGATCAAGTCCGCCCCAGAGGTAGTCGATTGAACCACCAAACTTGAAGGTATCGGTGACATCGTATGCGAGCGGGAAAATGATGCGCCCAATTCCAAGCTCAGACCGATTTTCCTGCCCTGTGGGACCACCTAGCGTAGGGCTAAAACTGAGGAATGAGTTCTTTCCATATTCTGTTCCCATACCACCTTGCGCCATCATGCCCACACCATAGGTAAGCTTGCCGTCCTTGCGTACATAACCTGCGGCAGGCATGTAGTAGGCTGTACCGTCAGAATTGGCATTAGGCATGCCAGCCATCTTGGCGGTGACATCAGGATGTAGACCGCCGATGGCGATATCGAACCGCGCCGTACCGCTTTTCATGAAACCCAGTGTCGCCGGGTTGTTGATCAGGCCGGCAGTGCCGTTGTCGTACGCCATCGAGGCGCCGCCCATGCCGGTGGCGATCGGGCCGTAGCCTTCCATGTTCATGCCGTTGGTGGCGAAGGCGGATGAGGACAGTCCGGCGATGGCGAGCAGTACGGCGATTTTTTTGAGTTTCATGGTTCCCCCTTAATGGGCTAGTTTCAATCGGTTAGCGAACTATGCTGACAAACGACAACAAGTCGATGACTACTCTAGACGTTCAAACTGCTGATTACAACCAAACACTTGGCTTCTCTTGCATTGACAAGCCCTCTGCGTTGCGGCGAAGCGACAGATGCTTAAATAAACAGTGTCACATCCGCCACCTGGGCGACCGGCAGGAAGGAGGCGGCGCCGACATATTCCATGCCGTCGACGAAGTCGTTGTGGTCGAAACCGAACAGTTCGACGGTCATCTGGCAGACGGAGAACTTGACGCCGGCTTCCTGCGACAGTTCGCGCAGTTCGGTGAGGCTGGCGACGCCGTTGTTCTTGATGGTTTGTTGCATCAAGGCGGTGGCCAGGCTCTCGAAGCCAGGGACGTTGCCCTGCACGATGTTGGGAATATTCCAGTTCATGCTCTTGAACCAGTCGGGACCGAAGGGCATTTTCATCGGCATGCCGGGGTTGCCGAGCGGGCTGACCTTGAGATCGGATAGATCCTTCTTGACCAGTTGCAGGCCATAGAAGGTGAAGAAGATGGTGACATCCCAGCCCAGCGCGGCGGCGGTGGAGGCGAGAATGAAGGGGGGATAACCCCAGTCCAGCGTGCCTTTGGTGGCGATGATGGCCAGCGATGGCGTCTTCGCTTCTTCGCGCGCTTGCAGCAGGGCTTCGAGTTTTTGCGGCAGCAGGGCTTCGAGGCGCTGGTTGATCAGTTCGTCGATGTTGGTCAGGTCGGTCATGGTTTTCTCCTGAATCGCTCGGGGTTTCAGAGCTTACTGAGTTTCAGAAAAGTCTGAATAACTAATATGCTAGAAGCAAAAAAGGCGCCGATCAACGGCGCCTTTTGGCGGGCTTACTTGCGCTTGATGTAGAACTCGAATTCCTTGTTGTTCTCGGCGCTGGAAAGCAACTCGTTACCGGTTTGCTTGGCGAAGGCCACGAAGTCCTTCACTGAGCCCGGGTCGGTGGCGAGAATGCGCAGCACCTGACCGCTGGTCAGTTCGCCCAGTGCCTTCTTGGCACGCAAAATCGGCAACGGGCAGTTCAGCCCACGGGCATCAAGCTCTTTATCAAAATTCATTGTGTTTCCTCCGGTAAGTTAATGAGTCGTTGCAAGCTTGTTGAAAACTTCGGTGGTGAATCATAAGCCTCTTTTACTGTTGCAGCAATCGTGAAATTTTATAATGCGGCAGTTGTCTTTAGGCTTAGTACACTGATGTCTGGCAGTCTTATATATTGACCATTTGCATAGACGATAAGAATTTTACGATATTCTTGCAGCCTTTTACTTTTCCGCCACGGAGTCGTTTCCTTCCGTCAAGCAAACCAGGAGTTTAGCCATGTCCCGCCCCACACCCAAGTTCAACGCCAGCGAACGCCGGCTTGTCAGCCAGACTCTTCAGGAGCGTTATGGCCGACAGGTGTCATTTGAAGACGCCGAAGCCGAGTTGCTGCTCCACCCGCTCGACAGCGCAGTGACAATCTGCCCGACGCTGGCCTGGGAAGAGCGCGGCGCCAATTTCGTCGTTTTCAAGACTGGCGACAACCGCTTCCGCTGCCAGTTTTATTACACCGCCACCGAGCAGTTTGGCACCGGCAAGGATGAATACGACACCCTCGGTGATTGTGTCATTACCCTCCTGCAGGTGCAGTCCGATCATGAACGCGAGCGCCAGGGCATGCGCTCGGGCATGAACGCGGTCGACTTCAGCAAGGCCAACGATGGGGAGGAATACTTTCCGCCCATCATCATTTGAGTCATGCAGCCGTGAAAATCTGCATTGTTTCCGACAGCCATGACCGCGGCCCGCGCCTGGCTGCCGCGGTTGAAACTGCCAAGGGCGAGGGGGCACAGGCCGTGATCCATTGTGGTGACCTGATTGGCACCAATACCCTCAAGGCCTCGTTGAAATTCGATCTACCGATCCATGCCGTGCATGGCAACAACCTTGGCGATCCGGTCACCATCGCGCGGCTGGCCTGCAATTCGGAAGGACAGCTGCATTACCACGGCAATGATGCCAGCATCGAGTTGGGAGGGCGCCGCATCTTTGTCACCCACTACCCCCACATCGGTCGCGCCTTCGCCTGTACCGGCGACTATGATCTGGTCTGTTGCGGCCACAGTCACGTTCCGTCTGTAAAGCTCGAGCCCAACGTGAAGGGTGGCAGCACCTGGCTGACCAACCCCGGCACCGTTGCCGGACTCGGCGCCCCCGCAGCGACCTGGATCATGGGCGACCTCGCCACCCTGCACTTCGAGATCCGCACACTGCCGCTCTGAGTTTTACGAAAGTCGGCGTGACCGGAGGGAATCCCTTTTCCGGGACTGGTGGGATGAAATGCCCCGCATGGGGTACGGCACGCTCACCCGGTTAACACCACAACCCCTGTAGCCTTGCCGCCGGGCCGCCCCAAGACAAGGCCGCAGGACAGCCGAAGGCTGGTTCCGCGTAAGCGCTCAATCAACGACGCCATTGATTGACGCGAGTTGGGGGAGTAGAGGAAGGTTTCAGGTTGCTGGCGTGGCGAGGTGCCAAGGCAGCAAGGCCTCGAAGTCGTCGGCGGTGATCGCCTGTGGCAGTTTTTGAAA
>JAUXOM010000002.1 GCA_030682175.1 Rhodocyclaceae bacterium | reverse complement strand
GTAGGCTTTCGCCTCACCTCCAAATTTCGCCGCCAAAATCGTCGTGATCGCCGCCGTCAACGTCGTCTTGCCATGATCCACGTGCCCAATCGTCCCCACATTCACATGTGGCTTCTTGCGCTCAAATTTGCCTTTTGCCATTTTTATTCCCCTAAAGAACCTTATTTCTTGTTGATCACCGCTTCAGCCACATTTTTTGGCGCTTCGGCGTAATGCTTAAATTCCATGGTGTAGGTAGCGCGCCCCTGCGTCAACGAACGCAACTGCGTGGAGTATCCAAACATTTCCGCCAGCGGCACCTCAGCCTTGACTGTCTTGCCACCACCCACAATATCTTCCATTCCCTGCACGATACCGCGCCGCCCGGACAGATCACCCATGACGTTGCCCATGAAGTCTTCCGGCGTTTCGACTTCGACCGCCATCATCGGCTCCAGCAGCACAGGGCTCGCTTTGCGCATTGCATCCTTGAAGGCCATCGATGCCGCCATCTTGAAGGCGTTTTCATTCGAATCGACATCGTGATACGAGCCATCGAACAGGGTGACTTTGACATCAACCACAGGGAAGCCAGCGAGTACTCCATTCGGCAGAGTTTCGCGGAGCCCCTTGTCTACTGCGGGAATGTACTCGCGCGGTACGACGCCGCCCTTGATTGCGTCGACAAATTCATAGCCCTTGCCCTGCTCATTCGGCTCCAGCTTGATCCAGACATGACCATATTGACCTCGGCCACCCGATTGCTTGACAAACTTGCCTTCCTGCTCAACCGCTTTGCGAATCGCCTCACGGTATGCCACTTGCGGCGCGCCAACATTGGCCTCCACGCCGAACTCGCGCCTCATCCGATCAACAAGAATCTCCAGGTGCAATTCACCCATGCCAGAGATAATTGTCTGACCTGACTCTTCGTCGGTACGCACGCGGAAAGACGGATCTTCCTGGGCAAGCCGATTCAGCGCAATGCCCATTTTTTCCTGATCGGCCTTGGTCTTGGGCTCGACGGCTACGTGGATCACTGGCTCGGGGAACACCATGCGCACCAACGTAATGATTTTGTCAATCGCACACAATGTCTCGCCAGTGGTCGCCTCTTTGAGGCCAACGGCAGCGGCGATGTCACCAGCGCAGACTTCCTTGATTTCTTCGCGTTGATTCGCATGCATCTGCAGAATGCGGCCGATGCGCTCCTTGCGTCCCTTGCCAGGGTTATAAATTGTGTCGCCGGATTTGATGACGCCGGAGTAGACACGGAAAAACGTCAGTTGCCCGACGAATGGGTCGGTCATGATCTTGAAAGCCAGGGCGGAAAACGGCTCGTCATCGGCAGCTCTCCGCTCACCCTCGCTCTCGTCCTCCAATATGCCCTTGACCGGCGGAATATCGGTCGGCGCCGGCATCAACTCAACCACAGCGTCAAGCATGGCTTGAACGCCCTTGTTCTTGAAAGCCGACCCACACACCATCGGCACGATCTCACCGGCAATCGTGCGCTGACGCAGGGCTTTTTTGATTTCATCCTCGGAAAGGTCGCCCTCTTCAAGGTATTTGTTCATTAATTCTTCGGATGCCTCGGCTGCAGCCTCCAGCATTTTCTCCCGCCATTCATTAGCGGTTGCAATCAGTCCCGCCGGAATTTCGCCGTAAGCGAACTTGATCCCTTGCGACGCATCGTCCCAAATAATGGCCTTCATCTTGACCAGATCAACCACGCCCTCGAATTTATCCTCAGCGCCGATCGGTATCTGGATGGGAATCGGATTGGCCTTCAGCCGCTCACGAATTTGATCATGCACGCGGAAGAAATTGGCCCCCGTACGGTCCATCTTGTTTACGAAAGCAAGTCGTGGCACACCATATTTGTTGGCTTGACGCCAGACAGTCTCGGACTGTGGCTGAACACCGCCAACCGCGCAATACACCATGCAGGCACCATCCAGTACCCGCATTGAACGCTCGACCTCGATAGTGAAGTCGACATGCCCTGGAGTATCGATGATATTGATGCGATGGTCCGGGAAATTTCCCCCCATACCCTTCCAGAAACAGGTCGTCGCTGCTGACGTAATAGTGATACCGCGCTCTTGCTCCTGCTCCATCCAGTCCATGGTCGCCGCACCATCATGCACCTCGCCAAGCTTGTGGTTGACGCCAGTGTAGAAGAGGATACGCTCGGTAGTCGTCGTCTTGCCGGCATCGATGTGTGCCGAAATGCCGATATTGCGATAGCGCTCAATGGGTGTCTTGCGGGCCACTTGAATTACCTGTCTTTCTCAAACCAATTCTCCAGCACATTCCATGTAAGTGGATGTATTGGCGACGGTCAAATAAACAAAGCCGCCAGAACCTGACTGGCGGTACACAATTTCGAATTTAGAAACGGAAATGCGAGAATGCCTTGTTGGCTTCAGCCATACGGTGCACTTCCTCGCGCTTCTTCATCGCGGCGCCCCGACCTTCGGAGGCCTCGAGCAACTCGGTTGCCAGGCGCTGGTCCATGGACTTTTCACTGCGCTTGCGCGCCGCCTCGCGAATCCATCGCATCGAAAGTGCCAGGCGACGGGAAGGCCGCACTTCAACTGGTACCTGATAGTTCGCACCACCGACGCGACGACTTTTGACCTCAACTACCGGCTTGACATTATTGATCGCGAGACCAAAAACCTCAACGGGGTCCTTGCCACTCTTTTTTGTTATGACGCTGAATGCGCCATACACAATCCGCTCGGCAACCGACTTCTTGCCGCTCGTCATGATGACGTTGACGAACTTGGAAACCTCGACATTACCGAACTTGGGATCCGGAAGGATGTCACGCTTCGGAACTTCTCTACGACGGGGCATATTAACCTCTTCTCTGACCGATCAGACCTAGCTAAAGTACTTTGACTTAGGCCTTTTTGGGGCGCTTGGCGCCATACTTGGAACGACTTTGCTTGCGATCCTTGACACCTTGAGTGTCCAGGCTGCCACGCACAATGTGGTAACGCACACCAGGCAGATCCTTGACGCGGCCACCACGGATGAGCACTACGGAGTGCTCCTGCAAATTATGCCCTTCGCCGCCGATGTAGGAAATGACTTCAAATCCGTTCGTCAAGCGAACTTTTGCAACCTTCCGCAAAGCAGAGTTTGGTTTTTTTGGTGTGGTCGTGTAGACACGGGTGCAGACCCCCCGCTTAGCAGGGCAACTATCCAAGGCCGGGACCTTGCTCTTTGTTTTTTCCGCTTGGCGCGGCTTGCGCACAAGCTGGTTAATGGTAGGCATGATTATTTTTCCTGATTCGTGGATCGCTTGGAAGTGACCACTTGAATTGCCCCCATAGGGGAGCAAAAAAGAGGCGGAATTATATTGAGGTAATGAGGCAGCGTCAACTTACTTGCTCATCAATTGCAGAATCCGCCTGGGGGAGCAAATCAGCATTCGGGATGTTGCGCACCGCATCATCACCAGCGCTTTGCATGAGACGGGAGCGGTGATAAGCCAGACCGGTACCGGCGGGGATCAACCGGCCGACTATGACGTTTTCCTTGAGGCCACGCAATTCGTCACGCTTGCCCATGATCGCCGCTTCGGTCAAGACCCGCGTTGTTTCCTGGAAAGAAGCCGCAGAAATAAATGAATCGGTGGACAAACTGGCCTTGGTGATACCCAGCAGCAGATGCTGATATTCGGCAGGCCGCTTGCCTTCGGCAAGTAACTTGTCGTTCTCGTCGAGCAATTCTGACCGCTCGACCCCCTCCTCACGGATGAATCGCGAGTCGCCCGGATCGGTAATCACTACCCTGCGCAACATCTGCCGCACAATCACCTCAATATGCTTGTCGTTGATCTTCACCCCCTGTAGGCGATAGACGTCCTGAACTTCGTCGATGATATAGCGGGCGAGCTCTTCAACCCCCTTCAGACGCAGGATGTCATGAGGATCCACCGCCCCATCCACGATGATTTCCCCCTTGTTAACAACTTGACCGTCATGGGCCATGACGTGCTTGTCTTTCGGGATCAGGTACTCGTGTGCTGTTCCATCCATCTCTGTAATAACCAGTCGCTGCTTCCCCTTGGTGTCCTTGCCGAAAGATACTGACCCGGTCACCTCGGCCAGCATGCCGGCATCCTTGGGTGAGCGCGCTTCAAACAGTTCCGCCACGCGCGGCAGGCCACCAGTAATGTCGCGTGTCTTGGCAGATTCCTGGGGAATTCGCGCAAGAATTTCGCCCACACTGACAGTCTGTCCATTCTTGACGGTGATGATCGACCCCACGTGGAAGGTAATTGCGACCGAGTGCTCGGTACCGTGAATCTTTACTTCCTGGCCGGCTTCGTCGAGCAACTTTACCTGCGGGCGCAGCCCTTTGGCTTGCGCCTTGCCACCCCGCTTCGGGTCAATAACCACAAGTGTCGAAAGACCGGTTACCTCGTCCATCTGCTCAGCAACCGTGACACCTTTGTCGACGTTTTCAAAGCGTACCGTACCGGCATATTCAGTCACAATCGGGCGCGTGTGCGGATCCCAGGCTGCCAGTTGCGCTCCCGGCTTCACCTGCAAGCCATCGCCAACGAGCAAAGTTGCCCCGTAGGGAACTTTGTGACGTTCGCGCTCCCGGCCATGATCATCCGCAATGAAAACTTCTGCAGAACGCGCGATGATGATCTTTTCGGCTTTCGGATTGGTTACATAGCGCATCGTGGCAGAAAAGCGCACCGTGCCCGCGCTCTTCGCCTCGATACTGCTTTGCGCTGCGGCACGTGAGGCGGCGCCACCAACGTGGAAGGTACGCATCGTCAGCTGAGTACCCGGTTCGCCGATAGACTGCGCGGCAATCACGCCTACCGCTTCCCCAGCATTAACCATAGTTCCGCGGCCCAGATCACGGCCATAGCAAGCGGCGCACAGACCAAAACGCGTTTCACAGGTTAAGGGGCTCCGCACCCAGACCTCGTCAATACCCAACTTTTCAATGTTATCGACTGAATCCTCATCAAGCAACGCTCCCGCCGGATAAAGAACGTCCTGAGTGTCGGGATTAATCACATCGACCGTGATAACGCGACCGAGAATGCGTTCGCGTAGTGGCTCGACAACCTCACCACCCTCCACAAGCGCTTTCATGGCAAAGCTGTTCTGCGTGCCGCAGTCATCTTCTCTGACCACGAGATCTTGCGTCACATCCACCAAACGGCGTGTCAGATAGCCGGAGTTAGCGGTCTTTAGCGCAGTATCGGCAAGGCCCTTGCGGGCGCCGTGGGTCGAGATGAAGTATTGAAGGACATTCAATCCCTCGCGGAAGTTCGTCGTGATTGGCGTCTCGATAATGGACCCGTCCGGCTTTGCCATCAGGCCGCGCATGCCCGCCAATTGGCGAATCTGTGCGGCAGAACCTCGCGCTCCAGAGTCGGCCATCATGTAGATGGAGTTGAAGGAATCCTGGGTAATTTCCTTGCCGGTTACGGCGTCCTGAACCTTCTCGTGCTGCAGTTGATCCATCATCGCCTTGGCAACCTGGTCCCCTGCACGCCCCCAAATATCAACCACCTTGTTATAGCGTTCGCCAACCGTAACCAGACCGGAGGTGTACTGTTTTTCAATTTCCTTCACTTCGGCTTCTGCGGCTTCGATAATGCCTTGCTTCTGCCGCGGCACCTGCATGTCGTCGATACAGATGGATATGCCACCGCGGGTCGCCAGCGTAAAGCCTGCCTGCATCAGCCTGTCAGCGAACACGACGGTTTCCTTGAGGCCGCAGCGCCGGAAACTCTCGTCGATAAGCTTGGAGATCTCCTTTTTCTTGAGCGGCTTGTCGATCACCTTGAAGGGCAAGCCCTTGGGCAGGATCTCGGACAGTAACGCGCGGCCAGCGGTGGTGGAATAACGCGTGATCTGTTCTTTCCAGCCATCACCATCAGCCACGTACTCCTTGATTCGCACCTGAATGCGCGAATGCAGATCAAGGTGACGCAATTGCAGTGCGCGCGTGATCTCGGCAATATCCGGGTACATGCTGCCCGAACCCTTGCCGGCCGCATTTTCGCGAGTTGCATAGTAAAGGCCGAGCACCACGTCCTGTGAAGGCACGATGATCGGCGCACCGTTGGCGGGCGACAACACGTTGTTCGACGCCAGCATCAGCGTGCGACACTCCATTTGCGCTTCGAGCGATAACGGCACGTGCACGGCCATCTGGTCGCCGTCGAAGTCCGCGTTAAATGCAGTGCACACCAGCGGGTGCAGTTGGATCGCCTTACCCTCGATCAGGGTCGGTTCGAAGGCTTGGATGCCAAGACGATGCAATGTGGGCGCGCGGTTAAGCATGACTGGATGCTCGCGGATGACCTCTTCCAGGATATCCCAGACGACTACTGTTTCTGCTTCCACTTCCTTTTTGGCTGCCTTGATGGTGCTAGCAATGCCCATTTTCTCGAGGCGCTCGAAAATAAAAGGCTTGAAAAGCTCAAGCGCCATTTTCTTCGGCAACCCGCATTGATGCAGCTTGAGCTGGGGGCCAACAACGATGACCGAGCGACCCGAGTAGTCAACCCGCTTACCCAGCAGGTTCTGGCGGAAACGACCACCCTTGCCTTTGATCATGTCTGCCAGTGACTTCAGGGGACGCTTGTTGGCGCCAGTCATTGCCTTGCCACGGCGACCATTGTCCAGCAAAGAGTCGACCGACTCCTGCAACATGCGCTTTTCATTACGCACGATGATGTCCGGTGCCTTGAGTTCCAACAGACGCTTCAAGCGATTATTGCGGTTGATCACGCGACGATATAAATCGTTCAGGTCAGAGGTGGCGAAGCGCCCCCCATCCAGCGGCACCAACGGACGCAGGTCGGGTGGCAGTACCGGCAATACTTCCAGAACCATCCATTCCGGCTTGATGCCCGATTGCAGGAAGCCTTCCAGAATCTTCAGTCTTTTGGCATATTTCTTGATCTTCGCTTCGGAACCGGTTGCCTCCAGGTCGGCGCGCAGGGTTTCAACAGCCTGCTTGATGTCCAGTGTGCGCAGCAACTCGCGCACCCCTTCGGCACCCATCACGGCCGTGAACTCGTCGCCATATTCCTCGACCTTGGCCAGGTAATCATCTTCGGTGAGCAACTGGCCACGCGCCAACGGCGTCATGCCAGGATCAACAACCACAAAAGCCTCGAAGTACAGTGCGCGCTCGATATCGCGCAAGGTCATGTCGAGAACCATGCCGAGTCGACTTGGCAGACTTTTCAGAAACCAGATGTGCGCCACCGGCGAAGCAAGTTCAATATGCCCCATGCGTTCGCGGCGCACCTTGGCCTGCGTAACTTCGACGCCACACTTCTCGCAGATGACTCCGCGGTGCTTGAGTCTTTTGTACTTGCCGCAAAGACACTCGTAGTCTTTGACTGGACCAAAGATTTTGGCGCAAAACAAACCATCGCGTTCTGGCTTGAAGGTCCGGTAGTTGATGGTTTCCGGCTTTTTAACTTCGCCATAAGACCAGGAACGGATTTTTTCGGGTGACGCAAGCCTGATGGTAATTGCGTCAAATTCCTCTTCCTGCGTGACTTGTCTGAACAGATCGAGCAGAGCTTTCATGGTTTAACTCCTGTCGCGGGCCGAGGGTGATTAAAAACGTTCAAGATCAATGTCAATGGCAAGTGAACGAATTTCCTTCACCAGCACATTGAACGATTCGGGCATGCCGGCATCAATCGCGTGTTCACCCTTGACGATGTTTTCATAGACCTTGGTGCGGCCGGTGACGTCGTCGGACTTGACGGTCAGCATTTCCTGCAAGGTATAGGACGCACCATAGGCTTCCAGTGCCCACACCTCCATCTCACCGAAGCGCTGCCCACCAAACTGTGCCTTGCCGCCCAGCGGCTGTTGCGTGACCAGGCTGTAGGGGCCCGTGGAACGTGCATGCATCTTGTCATCCACCAGGTGGTGCAACTTGAGAACATGCATGTAGCCAACCGTCACCGGACGCTCAAACGCCTCTCCGGTACGGCCATCGTAGAGCATCGCCTGAGTCTTGGTAGCTGTCAGGTTCAACCGCTTGGCAACTTCAACGGGGTAGGCAAGGTCCAGCATGGCACGGATTTCTTCCTCTTTGGCACCATCGAAAACCGGGGTTGCAAACGGCACACCGCTTTTCAGATTGCCCGCCAACTCGAGAACCTCCTCATCACTCAGACTGGCGATATCGCCACCACGTCCGGAGGTGTTGTAAATCTTGTCAAGCAGCTTGCGCAGTTCGGTCACCGCCGAGTGTTGCAGCAACAATTCGCCAATCTTTTCACCGAGACCCTTGGCTGCCCAGCCCAGATGGGCTTCAAGGATCTGGCCAATGTTCATCCGGGACGGCACCCCCAGCGGATTCAGCACGATATCAACCGTGGTGCCATCCTCCATGTGCGGCATGTCTTCGACCGGAACGATCCGTGACACAACACCCTTGTTGCCGTGGCGACCGGCCATCTTGTCGCCCGGCTGGAGGCGACGTTTGACCGCCAGGTAGACCTTGACCATCTTTTGCACGCCGGGTGGCAGCTCATCGCCCTGGGTCAGCTTTTTCTTCTTGGCTTCGAAGGCGACATCGAAATCCTTGCGCGTCTGGTCGAGACTGTCGCGCAGGCTTTCCAATTGTTGTTGTGCATCTTCGTCAGCAAGGCTGATATCGAACCAATGGTAATGCTCTAACGATCCAAGGTAATCCTTGGTGATCTTGGCACCTTTGGTCAGCTTTTTCGGTCCCTTGCTGGCCACCTTGTTGGTCAGCAGCTTTTCAATACGGGCAAAGGTATCGCGCTCAACAATCCGCATCTGGTCCGCAAGATCAAGCCGGTAACTCTTCAATTGGTCATCGATGATCGACTGCGCGCGCACATCGCGTTCAATTCCCTCGCGGGTGAATACCTGGACATCAATCACCGTGCCCGTCATTCCTGAGGAAACACGCAGGCTGGTGTCTTTTACATCCGAGGCTTTTTCACCAAAAATGGCACGCAGCAGTTTTTCTTCCGGGGTTAATTGGGTCTCGCCCTTGGGGGTCACCTTGCCTACCAGTACGTCCCCGGCTTCGACTTCCGCGCCGATATACACAATTCCGGATTCATCCAGACGAGATAGTTGCGCTTCACCCAGCGTCGCGATGTCGCGGGTGATTTCCTCTGGTCCAAGCTTGGTGTCCCGGGCGACGACCGTCAGCTCTTCAATGTGGATGGAAGTAAATCGGTCCTCGGTCACCACACGTTCGGAAATCAGGATCGAATCTTCAAAGTTGTAACCATTCCACGGCATGAAGGCGACCCGCATGTTTTGGCCAAGTGCCAACTCGCCGAGATCCGTAGAGGCACCATCCGCCACCACGTCACCTTGCGCAATCACATCACCCACTTTGACAATCGGGCGCTGATTGATGTTCGTGTTCTGGTTGGAGCGCGTGTACTTGATCAGGTTGTAGATGTCGACGCCAACTTCTCCAGGCACGGTCTCGGCATCGTTTACCCGGACCACAATCCGATCGGCATCAACGTAATCAACTACCCCGCCGCGCAAGGCCTGTACTGCAGTGCCCGAATCAACGGCCACCGTCCGCTCGATGCCGGTACCGACCAACGCTTTTTCGGGACGCAAGCAGGGCACCGCCTGGCGCTGCATGTTGGCCCCCATCAAGGCGCGGTTGGCGTCATCGTGCTCAAGGAAGGGAATCAGCGAGGCGGCCACCGACACTATCTGTCCCGGCGCAACGTCCATGTACTGCACATCGACAGGCTGCTTGAGCTCGAACTCGCCCTTGAAGCGACAAGAGACCAGTTCATCGACCAACTTGCCCTTCTTGTCGAGTTGGGCATTCGCTTGGGCAACTACATATTTACCTTCCTCGATCGCTGACAGGAATTCGATTTCATTGGTCACATGGCTGCCATCGACCTTGCGATACGGGGTTTCGAGAAATCCATACGAATTGGTGCGCGCATACAATGCCAGCGAGTTGATGAGGCCGATGTTCGGACCTTCCGGCGTTTCGATCGGGCAGACACGGCCATAGTGGGTCGGGTGCACATCGCGCACCTCGAATCCGGCACGCTCACGTGTCAGGCCGCCCGGTCCAAGTGCCGACACACGGCGCTTGTGGGTGATCTCGGACAGCGGGTTAGTTTGATCCATGAACTGCGAAAGCTGACTTGAACCGAAGAATTCCCTGATTGCGGCACTGATCGGCTTGGCGTTAATCAGGTCATGCGGCATCAGATTATCTGATTCGGCCTGATTCAGACGCTCCTTGACGGCACGTTCGACACGAACCAGCCCGGCACGGAACTGGTTTTCCGCCAGTTCGCCAACCGAGCGCACACGGCGGTTGCCGAGGTGATCAATGTCATCCACCTCGCCGCGACCATTGCGCAATTCGACGAGAATCCGCACGACATCGACAATGTCTTCATTGGACAGTACGCCCGATCCGACAAGCTCGGCGCGGCCAACACGACGGTTGAACTTCATGCGACCGACCGCGGAGAGGTCGTAACGCTCTTCGGCATAAAACAGGCCATGGAACAATGATTCCACGGCATCTTCGGTCGGCGGTTCGCCGGGACGCATCATGCGATAAATGGCGACGCGCGCTGCCCAATGATTGGCGGCCTCGTCGGCGCGCAGGGTCGCGGAGATATAGCCACCCCGATCCAGATCATTGATGTAAAGCGTTTTCAGGTCGCCAACACCGGACTCTGACAACTTGGCAAGCAGACTGTCGGTAATTTCATCGTTGGCATTGGCGAGAATTTCGCCCGTCTCTTTATCGACGATATTCTCGGCAACCACACGGCCAATCAGAAAATCATCGGGAACGGCAATTTTCTTGATGCCAGCTTCCGCAAGTTCGCGAATATGCTTGCCGGTAATACGTTTGTCCTTGGCGACAATCACCTTGCCAGCCTTGTCGTGAATGTCGAATCTGGCTACCTCACCGCGCAGACGCTCCGGCACCACCTCGAACTGGATGCCCTTCTTGAGCAGATGGAAAGCGTCGGTTTCAAAGAAGGTGGCGAGGATCTGCTCCACGGTCATACCGATGGCCTTGAGCAGAATCGTCGCCGGCATCTTGCGCCGGCGGTCGACGCGGAAATACAGGAGGTCTTTCGGGTCGAACTCGAAATCTAGCCACGAACCACGGTAAGGAATGATTCGCGCGGAAAACAGCAACTTGCCGGAGCTGTGGGTCTTGCCTTTGTCGTGCTCAAAGAACACGCCGGGGGAACGATGCAACTGCGACACGATCACGCGTTCGGTGCCATTGATGACAAAAGAACCGGTTGTCGTCATGAGCGGGATTTCGCCCATATAGACTTCCTGTTCCTTGACTTCCTTGATCTTTTGGTTGTTGCTCTCGCGATCGAGGATTACCAGGCGCACCTTCGCACGTAGCGGCGAAGCAAAGGTCAAACCACGTTGCTGACACTCCTTGACATCGAACGCTGGCTCACCCAGACGATATTCGACGAACTCAAGACGGGCAACGCCGGAATGGGCGACGATCGGGAAGATCGAAGCAAACGCCGCTTGCAGCCCCTGCACGTTACGTCTTGCCGGTGGTATATCCACCTGCAGAAACTGCGTATAGGACTCAAGCTGGGTTGCCAGCAGGAAGGGAACGTCTAGCACATTTGCCCGCTTTGCAAAACTCTTGCGTATGCGCTTTTTCTCGGTGTACGAGTAGGCCATTTTCGCTCCGACAGTCAGGATTCAGGGAGCAACCATCCGCGTATCACACGCGGAATATCGCTGGGATGGTTGATCACTAAAACCTGAACCGCTCAAAAATTAACTTCAGAAAAAACCAATGCAGAAGGGCTGGCGGCCCGAATTCAGGCTGCCAGCCCAGCTTACAAACAAACTTACTTGACTTCGACCTTGGCGCCGGCGTCTTCCAACTGCTTTTTGAGCGCTTCGGCATCAGCCTTCGAAATGGCTTCCTTGACGGCTTTGGGAGCACCGTCAACCAGATCTTTGGCTTCCTTGAGGCCCAGGGCAGTGGCGGCACGGACGACCTTGATGACTTCAACCTTCTTCTCGCCGGCAGCCAGCAGCATGACGGTGAATTCGGTCTGCTCTTCCACTGCAGCGGCAGCGGCGGCAGGCGCAGCCACGGCAACAGCAGCGGCAGCGGCGGAAACGCCAAACTTCTCTTCCATCTCCTTGATCAGCTCGGAAAGGTCGAGAACGGTCATGCCAGCGATGGCATCGAGTATTTCAGCTTTACTAACAGCCATGATTGCAACTCCTGAATGAAATTTGGATCAGTGAAAAACGATTACGCAGTCTCTTTGGCGTCGCGCACGGCAGCAAGGCCCCGGACAAACTTGGTCGGGACTTCGTTGAGCGTACGGACGAACTGGGTGATAGGTGCCTGCATGGTGCCGAGCAGCTTGGACAGCAGCTCTTCCCGGCTCGGCATCGAAGCCAGCGCCTTGACACCATTTACGTCCATGACGTAATTGGGCATGGCGCCTGCGATGATGGCAAGCTTTTGATTACCCTTGCCGAAGTCATGCAACACCTTGGCGGCACCCACTGGATCCTTGGAAATTCCATAGATCAGCGGACCAACCATTTTGTCGGCAAGACCTTCAAACGGCGTGCCAGCGACGGCACGACGCACCAGGGTATTTTTCAGCACACGCAGATACACACCGGCCTTGCGCGCGTTAGCACGCAGGGCGGTGATATCACTCACCTCGAGACCACGGTACTCGGCGACGATAATCGACTGAGCGTTCGCAATTTCCGCGGACACTTCAGCTACTACCGCCTTCTTGTCGTCAAGATTGAGACCCACGGTCAACTCCTAGTCAAACTCCAACGCCGAAAAGTCGGCGCTGGCGATACGGCGACCTTCATTCAGGAATCGGATGATTCCCGTGTTCGGGTGACGCCATCTGCGCAGGCTGCCGCAACATGCGCCGTTGCCGACGCCGCGGTTGCAAACACTTAAGTTCTTGCGAACACCTGCGGTCTTTGATAACCCGCAGTCCTCCATTACTGGCATGACTGCGGCCCAAAGTTCTTTAAACCTGCGCTGCGGCAACCAGACTGGCTTGGTCCACGCGGACCCCGGCACCCATGGTTGAGGACAACGATACTTTTTTCAGATACTGTCCCTTCGCCGCAGCCGGTTTGGCCTTGTTGAGGGCGCCGATCAGCGCGGACAAATTCTGTTGCAACTGCTCGACCGTAAACGAAGCACGGCCAATGGTGCACATGACGATACCCGCCTTGTCGGTGCGATACTGCACCTGACCGGCTTTGGCATTTTTCACCGCGGTGGTGACATCCATGCTGACGGTGCCGACCTTCGGGTTCGGCATCAAACCACGCGGGCCGAGGATCTGGCCCAGCTGGCCGACCACCTTCATGGCATCCGGCGTAGCAATGCAAACATCGAAATCAATCGTTCCACCCTTGACCGTTGCCGCCAGATCGTCAAAGCCAACGATGTCAGCACCAGCGGCCTTGGCTTCCTCGGCCTTGGCACCCTGGGCAAACACGGCAACGCGTACTGTCTTGCCCGTGCCCGCAGGCAGGACGACAGAACCGCGCACCAGCTGATCGGATTTGCGTGCATCGATACCCAAATTGACCGCCACATCCACCGATTCGTCAAACTTGGCGGTCGCGCTTTCCTTAACCAGGGTTAACGCGTCACTCACGGGATAATTCTTGTTGCGGTCAACTTTGGCAAGTGCCGCGACTACGCGCTTGGAATGCTTGGCCATGTCAGACTCCCTCCACGGTAATGCCCATGCTGCGGGCACTGCCAGCGATGGTCCGCACTGCCGCGTCCATGTCGGCGGCGGTCAGGTCCTTCATCTTGGTCTTGGCAATTTCCTCGGCTTGCGCACGGGTGATTTTGCCAACCTTGTCGGTATGCGGCTTCGGCGAGCCCTTCTGGATGCCAGCCGCTTTCTTGATCAGGATCGATGCCGGCGGCGTCTTCATGATGAAGGTGAAGCTCTTGTCCGCGAAGGCCGTGATCACGCAGGGAATCGGCAGGCCCGGCTCCAGACCCTGGGTCTGGGCATTAAAGGACTTGCAGAATTCCATGATGTTGAGACCGCGCTGGCCGAGCGCCGGGCCGATCGGGGGCGAGGGGTTCGCCTTGCCCGCCGGCACCTGCAGCTTGATGTAGCCGATGATTTTCTTTGCCATGCCTGATAACTCCTAAATTGAGTGGTATCGCACTTTCTGGCGCTTTCAACCGCCCTACTCATGCTCCTCTTGCCACGCCTACACTACTTGCGCCGCAGCCGCGCAGAATCAATTCCTCTCAGGCTTTTTCGACCTGAGCAAACTCCAGTTCCACCGGCGTCGCACGACCAAAGATGGTCACCGAAACCCGCAGGCGGCTCTTTTCGTAATTCACTTCCTCGACGTTGCCGTTGAAGTCGGTGAACGGGCCATCCTTGATCCGCACCAACTCGCCCGCTTCGAACAAGACCTTGGGACGGGGCTTTTCAACACCCTCCTGCATCTGCTGCATGATCTTGTCGACCTCTTTTTCGGAGATCGGCGTCGGCTTGGTGGCGGTCCCACCGACAAAACCTGTAACCTTCGGCGTGCTCTTCACCAGGTGCCAGGAGTCGTCATTCATATCCATCTCGACCAGCACATAGCCCGGGAAGAACTTGCGCTCGGAGATGCTCTTCTGACCGCTCTTCATTTCGACGACCTCTTCGACAGGCACCAGAATTTGCCCGAAGCTGTCTTGCATGCCGGCACGAGCAATACGCTCCACCAGGGCGCGCATCACCGATTTCTCAAAGCCCGAATAGGCGTGTACCACGTACCAGCGTTTTGTCATGATTTTCTCCAGCCCAGCACCAGGTCGTAAAGCACCCACTCAAGACCCTTGTCCGTAATCCAGAGAATGATGGCCATCACCAGCACAAAGGCAAAAACGATACCCGTTGTTTGCAGGGTTTCCTTGCGGGACGGCCAGACCACCTTCTTGGCTTCCGCCACCGCCTCGCGCGCCAGCAGGACGAAACGCTGCCCCGGCTCGGTAAACCAGGCGACCGCGACACCCGCCGCCAGTCCCAGCAGAACCGCCAGTACGCGCAACACCATTGCCTGGTCGGCAAGGAAGTAAAAGCCCGCGATACCCGCCGCCACCAGCAGCAGCGCCAGCACGAACTTCAATTTATCGGCCATATCAGTATTTGCCTGTTTCCATCACGACTTGCTTCAAACGGTGGCAGGGGCAGAGGGAATCGAACCCCCAACCTGCGGTTTTGGAGACCGCCGCTCTGCCAATTGAGCTATACCCCTGCAGCTAAAGACTACAACGGGCGGCACCCCGGAAGGTGCCGCCCCGCATGCCAGAAACTACGTCTTACTCGATGATTTTAGCCACGACGCCGGCGCCGACGGTGCGGCCGCCTTCGCGGATGGCGAAGCGCAGGCCATCTTCCATCGCGATGGGGGCAATCAGCTTCACCGTCATTTGCACGTTGTCGCCCGGCATCACCATCT
>JAUXOM010000087.1 GCA_030682175.1 Rhodocyclaceae bacterium | reverse complement strand
CGGACCGCCAGTTCGCTTCCGGTTGCTCTCCACCCCGCCTCGCAGCGACGCAGTTACCTTCAGCTTCGGGGTCTTGGCTTGCCC
Organism: Rhodocyclaceae bacterium; assembly: GCA_030682175.1. Classification (GTDB taxonomy): domain Bacteria; phylum Pseudomonadota; class Gammaproteobacteria; order Burkholderiales; family Rhodocyclaceae; genus Sulfuricystis. The sequence goes on along the minus strand of JAUXOM010000087.1, from coordinate 19,094 downwards.
CGACACGGACTTCCACCATGCTGTTATCGCGCCTTCACAGGCGCACTCATTCCGGCGCAAGCCGGAATCCAGAAAACACGTCTGAAACCTTCCTGGATTCCGGGTTCTGCCCTTGGGGGCAGCCCCGGAATGACGTGCTGAACCTTATCGCTCATCACGTAAAACCATGAACACACCCGTAACCCACTACCAGCAACTCGGCGGCGAAACCGCCGTGCGCGCACTGGTCCAGCGCTTTTACGAACTGATGGACACGCTGCCCGAAGCCTATGGCGTGCGCAAACTGCACCCGCGCGTGCTGTCGAGTTCCGAGGAAAAACTCTTCATGTTCCTTTCCGGCTGGCTGGGCGGGCCGCAGCTCTACATCGAGAAGTTCGGCCACCCGCGCCTGCGCGGCCGCCACATGCCCTTCGCCATCGGCAGCGCGGAACGCGATCAGTGGATGCTGTGCATGCGTCAGGCGCTCGCCGAACAGGTCGCCGATACGACTTTGCGCGCCACGCTGGACAAGAAGCTGACCGATCTGGCCGACTTCATGCGCAATCAACCCGAAAAACCTGCCTGAATCGCTGTCACCCATAGAGTCATTGCCACGTACTGCGCGCCCCCGCGTTGCTCGGCGGGACAACATCCGGCATGGCCAGACCGCGCAGCTAAGGGCCCAGATCGTCGCACTGCGCCAGCGATTTCGCACAATTCGGGGAACGCAGCAGCGCCACCTTGCGTAGCCACGCCCCGGTGGCGGGCAACAAACATCAATTAACATCTGATAAGCTTACTCAAATGAGAGTGATTCTCTTTAGTGCGTCATTAGCACGTGTCCGACCGAATGAATTGACTCAGCCGGTGTTCAAAGATGTCACTCCGCCTGCTCTTCGCAATAGTTGCGCTGCTCCTTGCCGGAGCAGTTTGCGCTGCGGGCATTCCGGCAAAGCGACTGATTGTCGGCAGCGAGCAGGACTACCCGCCATTTTCAACCGGCAAGACCGACGCCACTGCCGGCGGTTTCACCGTCGAGCTCTGGAAAGCCGTGGCCGACGACATGGGACTGGACTATGTCATTCGCGTCAAGCCGTTTCACAAGCTGCTGCAGGACTTCAAGGAAGGCCGCATCGACGTCCTGATCAACCTGGCCCAGTCAGAGGAACGCAGCAAGTTCGCCGATTTCACGGTGCCGCACGCCACGGTGCACGGGGCAATCTTCATCCGCAAGGACAGTTCGGGCATTCGCCGTGAGGAAGACCTGGCGAACAAGTCGCTCATTGTCGTCGAAGCCGATATTGCGCATGAATACGCGCTTCGCAAAGGCTGGGGAAACAACCTGATCCGCGTCCCCGCAGCGGACGATGGCTTGCGTCTGCTCGCCACGGGACGACACGATGCCATGTTCGTCAGCAAGCTGGTGGGCTTGCAGACCCTGCGCAAGTTGAACCTGACAACGGTCATCGCGCTGCCGATTACCGCCGGCTCGACGCAGAAGTTCTCCTTTGCCGTCAGAAAGGGCAACGCCGAGCTGCTGGCCTTGTTGAATGAAGGCCTGGCATTGAGCAAGTCCAACGGGACTTATGCCGCCCTGCACGAAAAATGGTTCAGCCCTTTCGAATTCAAGGCGCCAGAACTCCGCGACTTACTCAAATATCTGCTGCCGCTGCTGGTCGTATTTCTGGGTTATGTCGCGCTGACTTATTTTCGGCGGCACAAGGAGCGCAAGCAGGATTTGCAGCAACTGGCCGAATCGCACCTCATGCTGCAAACGGTGATCGACACCATCCCCATGCGAGTGTATTGGAAAGACCGGGACTCCCGCTACCTGGGCTGCAACACGCCGTTTGCGCGAGATGCCGGCGCAGCCGGTTCGGCCGACGTCGTTGGCAAGCTGGATACGGATTTGGCGTGGCGCGACCAGGCTGCCCCGCGCCGCGCCGAAGACCTGCTGGTCATGGAATCGGGGCGGCAGCGACTGGACTGCGAGGAGTCATTAACCGCGGCCGACGGACACCAAATCGTCCTGCGCACCAGCAAGGTCCCGCTGCGCAGCACTGACCATGCCGTCGTCGGCCTGCTCGGCGTCTATGATGACGTCACCGAGGCAAAGCATGTCCAGGAAGTAATGCAGCTGGCGTCGATGGTTTACGAAAACAGCAGCGAATCGATGATGGTCACCGATGCCGATGGCAACATCATCGCCATCAACCCCGCCTTCACCCGGACCACCGGCTATACCCAGAAAGAGGTGATTGGCAAGAATGCCCGCATCCTCAATTCGGGACATCACGACAAAGCCTTCTTCCTGGGCATGTGGGAAGTACTCGACAGGACCGGGAGTTGGGAGGGCGAAATCTGGGACAAGCGCAAGAATGGCGAAATCTATCCGAAGTGGCTGAACATCAACACCGCCTTTGACGCAGACGGCAAACCGTTCCGCCGCGTCGCCCTGTTCTCGGACATCACCGAAAAAAAGAAATCCGAACAGCTGATCTGGCGCCAGGCCAACTTCGACACCCTGACCGGGCTGCCCAATCGCCGCATGTTCCATGACCGGCTGGAGCAGGGAATCAAGAAGGCGCACCGTACCGACCGCCATCTGGCGCTGCTGTTCGTCGACCTGGACCGCTTCAAGGAAATCAATGACACGCTCGGCCACGCCAGGGGCGACCTGCTGCTCGCCGAAGCGGCACAACGCCTCACCGGCTGCGTGCGCGAATCCGACACGGTGGCGCGACTCGGCGGCGACGAGTTCACCATCATCCTCTGCGAACTGGACGACACCCGCGGCATCGACCGCATTGCCCAGGCCATCCTGCAAAGTCTGACTTCAGCATTCCTGCTGGATGACGAGCCGGCCCATGTGTCCGCCAGCATTGGCATCACCCTGTACCCGGAAGATGCAACACTTGCCGAGGACCTCATCAGGAACGCCGATCAAGCCATGTACGCGGCGAAGAGTCAGGGGCGCAACCGCTACAGTTACTTCACCCGCTCGCCGGACGAGGCGGCGGATGCAGATGCGGCAAGTACGCGTCTCGACAAGTAACGGCATGCAGACCCGCCGGCTGCAGCATTGAGCCGCCGGCGCATTGCCTCTATTTCTTCTGTCCGAGATAGCGCCGGTCGTCGAAACTGCCGACCCAGTGCGGGAAATAGACCACCATCAGCGTGATCGCCGCGCCGTTGAACCAGGCTTCCGAAAAGCCCAGCAGGGCATAAAACGGCAGGTATTCATACAGCAGCACATGGGCGGCATAGGCGCCGGAAAGCCACAGCAGCCATGTTGTCAGCGCGCCCGTCGCCACGACCGTGCAGGCCGCGCCGATGAACGCGGCGACAAAGATATAGACAAAGATGTGCGCCGGCAGGAAGCGCTCGACGCCGCGCAAAATGGCATACGTGAAAAACACCGGAAACACCGCCAGCGCCAAGGCATTCAGCGCAAAAGCTTGCCAGGCTTCGATGCCGTTGAGCGCACCATTGAGGGTCACCGCTGCCAGCACGATCGACAGGCCGATCAGCGCCAGTTGCCGGCCGAACATCAGGGTAAAGGCCGTGGCGCCCAGCATGTGCAGGTTCAGGCCCGGCTTGACGCCAGCCTTGAGGCCCCAGACCACCGTAAGGACGACAATGGTGCCCAGCCAGACATTCAGTTGCCCGCCATCCCCCAGCCGCCGCCATGGCGCCCGCAGCACCGCCCACAGCAAAATCAGGGCATACGGCAGGATCGCCCCGAAGGCCCAGGCATTGCTGAAAAGTCCGTCCGGAAAATTCACAACTTTGAATCTCTTGAAAACCCGTCATTCCGGCGTAAGCCGGAATCCAGGAATTTCAACGGGTGGCAAAACCACTGGATTCCGGCTTGCGCCGGAATGACGGATGGTTGGTATTTACGATGCTGTGCAGGAGGCGCCTTAAATTGCTGCCGTCAACTCAGGCACAAGCTGGAACAGGTCGCCGACCAGCCCGTAATCCGCCACCTGAAAAATCGGCGCATCCGGGTCCTTGTTGATGGCGACGATGACCTTGCTGTCCTTCATGCCGGCCAGATGCTGGATGGCGCCGGAAATGCCGATGGCAATGTAAAGCTGCGGCGCGACGATCTTGCCGGTCTGGCCGACCTGGTAGTCGTTGGGCACGAAGCCGGCGTCGACGGCGGCGCGCGAGGCGCCCAGCGCGGCATTCAGCTTGTCGGCCAGCGGTTCGAGCAGCATGTGGTAGTTCTCGCCCGAGGCCAGCCCGCGCCCGCCCGAGACAATCACCTTGGCCGCGCCGAGTTCGGGGCGGGCCGACTTGGTCAGTTCGCGGCCGACCAGTTGCGTCAGGCCCAGATCGGGACCGGCGGCAATGCTCTCCACCGCGGCCCCTCCACCAATGGCGCCCTGCCCCACCGCATCGAAAGCTGTCGTGCGCACGGTGATGACCTTCACTTTGTCGGCCGACTTGACAGTCGCCAGCGCATTGCCGGCATAGATCGGCCGGATGAAAGTGTCGGGTGACTCGATGCCGCAAATTTCGGAAATCTGCGCCACATCGAGCAACGCGGCGACGCGCGGCAACAGGTTCTTGCCGAAGGTGGTCGCCGCCGCAATGATGTGCGTGTACCCCTCCGCATTGGCGACAATCAGCGCGGCGATGTTCTCGGCGGTCTGCTCGGCGTAGAGCGGCGCATCGGCCAGCTTCACCCGCACCACGCCCGCCAGCGTGGCGGCAGCCTGGGCAGCGGCGGCGCAATTGGCGCCGGCGACGAGAACATGTATATCGCCACCCAGCTTGGCAGCGGCGGCAACGGTGTTGAGGGTAGCCGCCTTCAGCGCGGCGTGGTCGTGTTCGGCTATGACGAGAATGCTCATTCAAATCACCTCAGTTAGGGAATTACAGATCTAGTCCGTCACACCGGCGCAGGCCGGTGTCCAGCTTGTTGATACTCATGGATTCCGGCTTCCGCCGGAATGACGATTCTGGACTTCATCAGCATATTCCTAGATCACTTTTGCTTCGTTCTTGAGCTTGGCCACCAGTTCGGCGACATCCGCAACCTTCACGCCAGCCTGGCGTTTCGCCGGCTCGACCACCCTCAGGGTCGTCAGGCGCGGGGCGATGTCCACGCCGAGTTCGGCGGGCTTCAGCACATCCATCGGCTTCTTCTTCGCCTTCATGATGTTGGGCAGCGTGGCATAGCGCGGCTCGTTCAAGCGCAGGTCGGTCGTGACCACCGCCGGCAGCTTGATCGACAGCGTTTCCAGGCCGCCGTCGATTTCGCGCGTGACGGTGGCCCTCATTTGCCCATTTTCGTCGGCAATCACCACCTTCGAAGCAAACGTCGCCTGCGGCCAGCCCAAGAGCGCGGCGAGCATCTGGCCGGTCTGGTTGGCATCGTCGTCGATGGCCTGTTTGCCGAGAATCACCAGCCCCGGCTGCTCCTTGTCGCACACCGCCTTGAGCAGTTTCGCCACGGCCAGCGATTGCAAGTCCGCAGCCTGCGCCGCATCGGTCTCGACCAGAATCGCCCGGTCGGCGCCCAGCGCCAGCGCGGTGCGCAACTGTTCCTGGCAGGCCGTCGCGCCGCATGACACGGCGATCACCTCGGTGGCGATGCCGGCTTCCTTGAGCCGCACCGCCTCTTCCACGGCGATCTCGTCAAAGGGATTCATCGCCATCTTGACGTTGGCCAGTTCGATGCCGCTCTGATCGGCTTTCACCCTGACCTTGACGTTGTAATCCACCACCCGCTTCACCGGCACCAGAACCTTCACATCGCTCTCCTTATACTGTGCGTTGCCATACTCATGCGTATGTTGGCTGCTATACTAACCCAACTCCACGACAAATTTCAAACCCCGCCCCGCATGGACAAATCAGGCGCCGCGCAACAGACCGCCGCCCCGCCGGCCCGCGAAGCGCTCGACCGCGCCGCCTGGATCGCCGGCGCACTCGACATCGTCGCACAGGACGGCATCGACGGCCTGCGGGTGGAAAGTCTCGCCAAGCGCCTGGGCGTCACCAAGGGCAGTTTCTACTGGCACTTCAAGGACCGTCGCGACCTCATCGACGCCGTGCTGGACGACTGGCGCGCCGGCCGCATCCGCGACATCCACAAACAGACGACCGCCGCGCCGGGCAACGAACTGGCCGCGCTGCGCCACACCATCGAAGTCTATTCCGCCGCCCGCAACCGCAAGGGCATCTCCATCGAGGCAACCATCCGCCTGTGGGCGCGCCAGGATGCCAACGGCCTGGCCGTGGTCGAAGAAGTCGACGCCGAACGACTCGAATGCACGCGCCGCCTGTTTCTCGCCCGCGGCTTGTCTCCCGCCGAAGCCGCTGCCAGAAGCGCCCTGCTCTATGCCTATGTCTTCGGCTTCAGCATGATGCAATGCGGCCGCTTCGACATGGACGCGGCGCAGACCAAGCGTTGGATCGTGGAACAGATCATCAAGTAGAAGCGGCGTGACCGCGGGGAATCCCCGTGGGACTGGCGATACGGCGTGTCCTGCCTGGGATGTCCCCGTCGCCCTACGAATACCGAACGAATAACATTGCCACCGGCATTTTTACCCGCTATCCTCCCGCATTCCATCCGGCTAAATGTTGCGGATGCCGGGAGATAAACATAGCCTTCGATATACAACCGCGGCGTGCCGCTACCGACAGCACCAGCAGCCTGTCGGCAGAAAGTGTCGTCCTCAAGAAGCTGTCACCCAAGACGCCCGGCGCCAAACGCCATGCTTCACAGTACGGGGAAACCCTGGTCTGCGTCCGCAATCGCGAAGACCCGCACGGCAAACGCCGCCTCACCACAGTCGAACTCATCGTCGATGAACGGCCGCTGCCTGTTCCAGCCGGCGTGCGCATTGCCTACGGTGAAACCGAACTGCGCCGCCAGGTAAAAGCCGCCGCCGGCATCCGGGATGCCGAACGAAAACTATGGCGACTGCCAAAAACCACGATCCGCAAGCTGAAACTCGAACACCGGGTCGTTCCGGTGGACGCCTAGATATGGACAGAACAACAACTCCATATCTTGCAACAAATGGCCATATCTGGATAGATGTTGCCAGATATGGCAGTTTTTCAATGGTGTCTGATTAACGTTAGCTTTCAATAGCAATAGGAGAAACTTGTGGCAACACAAAAGACTTTGGTCGTAGCAGCAATGCTTGGCATCACCCTCTCGGGTTGCATGAATATGCCAACCCCTACCGCACAAATTACTGGTGCTTACGTTTCTCCCCTCAAATACGAGGGCTTTGATTGTTCAAAATTGTCGACAGAATTGGCTTCTCTTTCTCGGCGCGAGAATCAATTGACATCTGCACAAAACCAGAGAATCAAAACAAGTGAAACCCAAGCCTTTTGGTATGGTTATGGGCAGGGTGATGGCATTGAGGCAAGTGAGCTAGCAAACGTCCGCGGCGAACGCGAGGCTGTGCGCACGGCAATGGAAACGAAGGCCTGCAAAGGTGCAAGCTAACACTGCGCTCAAAGGGACGCTGTGCGATAAAACTGCGCAGAAGAAAATGGGGCCACGCTCAAGTTGTTTTGCATGTTTTTCCACTTGGCATGATTTTAATGTGAGCCTGGACCCTTTTATGCTGGGAATCACCGTGGGACTGGCGAGACGGCGTGTCCTGCATGAGGATGTCCCCGTCACCCTGCAAATTCCCCACGAATAGCATTGCCACCGGCATTTTTACCCGCTATCCTCCCGCATTCCATCCGGCTAAATGTTGCGGATGCCGGGAGATAAACATAGCCTTCGATATACAACCGCAACGGCGTGCCGCCACCGACAGCACCAGCAGCCTGTCGGCAGAAAGTGTCGTCCTCAAGAAGCTGTCACCCAAGACCCCCGGCGCCAAACGCTATGCCTCACAGTACGGGGAAACCCTGGTCTGCGTCCGCTATCGCGAAGACCCGCACGGCAAACGCCACCTCACCACCGTTGAACTCATCGTCGATGAACGGCCGCTACCTGTACCAGACGGCGTGCGCATCGCCTACGTCGAAACCGAACTGCGCCGCCAGGTAAAAGCCGCCGGCGGCATCTGGGATGCCGAACGAAAACTATGGCGACTGCCAAAAACCGTGATCCGCAAGCTGAAACTCGAACACCGGGTCGTTCCGGCGGACGCCTAGATATGGACAGAACAACAACTCCATATCTGGCAACAAATGTGTAGACGCTGACCGAAAACTGACCCACATAGAGGTGTTGTGCTGATCGAAAACTGACCCAGGTGTTCCACTAGTCCTGCTTAATTTTTAGGCAGGAGAAAACGGGTGATCACCATGGAAATGTTGGGCAAGATTCGACGGATGCATTTACGCGACAAACTGTCGCTGCACGAAATAGTGAAGCGAACCGGTTTAGCGCGAAACACGATACGCAGTTGGCTGAGGACGACCAGGGAAGCGGCACCGCCGACGTACCGTCGCAGTCCGGGAGCGGTCAAGCTCAGCCAGTTTCACGCCGCGGTGGAACAAGCGCTCAAGGTGGATGCCCACCGCAACAAACAGAATCGGCGCACCGCCAAGGCGCTGTTTGCGCAAATCAAGGCGGACGGCTATGTCGGTGGCTACAGCCAGCTCACGGCCTTCATCCGCGACTGGCGCGGGAAGGAAGGCAAAGCCCCGCACGCGTTCGTACCGCTGAAATTCGATCTGGGCGAAGCGTTCCAGTTTGACTGGAGCGAAGAGGGCCTGGTCATCGGCGGCATTTACCGGCGCATGCAAGTGTCGCATCTCAAGTTGTGCGCGAGTCGGGCCTTCTGGCTGGTCGCCTACCCGAGTCAGGGCCATGAAATGCTGTTCGATGCCCACACGCGGTCCTTCATCGCGTTGGGCGGCATTCCCCGGCGCGGTATCTACGACAACATGAAGACGGCCGTCGACAAGGTGAACAAGGGCAAGGGTCGTATCGTCAATGCGCGCTTTGCCGTGATGTGTAGCCACTATCTGTTCGACCCGGACTTCTGCAACGTCGCCTCTGGCTGGGAGAAAGGCGTCGTCGAGAAGAACGTGCAGGACAGTCGCCGGCGTATCTGGCTGGATGCGCAGAATCGGCGGTTCGGTTCCTATGCCGAGCTCAACGCCTGGCTGGGCGAGCGGTGCCGGTTGCTGTGGAGTGAGTTGCGCCATCCCGAGCACAGCGGATTCAGTGTCGCCGAAATGCTGGAGCTGGAAGTTGCGGAGATGATGCCGGTGCCCACACCGTTCGATGGCTATGTCGAGAAATCGGCGCGGGTATCCAGCACCTGCCTGGTCAGCGTGCAACGTAACCGGTACTCGGTGCCCTGTGAGCTGGCCGGCCAGCGAGTCAGCACCCGTCTCTATCCGACCCAGGTCAGTGTGGTGGCCGGGGATGTCATGATCGCCAGCCACGACCGGCTCACTGACCGTGGGCAGGTCTCCTATGACTGGCAGCACTACATCCCGCTGGTGGAACGCAAACCGGGGGCGCTGCGAAATGGTGCGCCCTTTGCCGACCTGCCGGCGCCGCTCCAGCAGTTGAGGCGCGGGCTGATGCGGTATCCGGGTGGCGATCAGGTGATGGCACAAGTGCTGGCCGCCGTACCCGTCCATGGACTCGACGCGGTACTGGTCGCCGTGGAACTGGTGATCGAATCGGGAGCGCTCAGTGCCGAACACGTCCTCAACGTCCTGGCACGACTCAATGCCAGTCCGGCACCGGCCAGCGTGGAGACGAGTCTGCACCTGAGGGAGGCGCCGCTGGCCAACACGGGCCGTTACGACAGCCTGCGGGACGCTGACGCCGTTGTGACCGTCGTGGTGGAGGTCAGCAATGCGTGATGTCACGACGGAACTCAAAGGACTGCGGCTGCACGGCATGGCGAGTGCCTGGATGGATTTGATGGCACAGGAAACCACGACCACCGCGTCTTCAAAATGGCTAGTGGAGCATCTGCTGGAAGCCGAGACAACGGATCGGGCCGTGCGGTCGGTGACGCACCAGATGAACGCGGCGAAGTTTCCCTTGCATCGTGATCTGGCCGGATTTGACTTCGATGCATCCAGTGCCGATCAGCGTCTGGTCAGGGAACTGGCGACGCTGGCGTTTACTGACAGCGCAGAGAACGCGGTGTTCATCGGCGGGCCTGGCACCGGCAAGACGCATCTGGCCACGGCCATCGCGGTATCCGGCATCGCCTCGCAGGGCAAGCGGGTGCGCTTCTACTCAACGGTTGATCTGGTCAATGTCCTGGAGCGCGAGAAGCGCGACGGCAAGGCCGGACGGATCGCGCTGCAGTTGATGCGCATGGACGTCATCATTCTGGATGAACTGGGGTACCTTCCGTTCAGCCAGATCGGCGGTGCCTTGCTGTTTCACCTGCTGTCCAAGTTGTACGAGCACACCAGCGTGATCATCACGACGAATCTGAGCTTCTCGGAATGGTCCAGCGTGTTTGGCGACGCCAAGATGACCACGGCGTTACTGGACCGGCTCACCCATCACTGCCACATCGTGGAGACCGGTAACGAGTCCTACCGGTTCCAGCACAGCACGATGGCCGCAAAGTCGCGAATCAAATCACGGGAGCAAAAGCACAAGGGCGGTAAAGGCGTGGTGCCCGACGATCCACCTTCGGATTGACCCAAGGCGGCCGTTACGGGGACCATCCCTGCCGCGCTTCGCTTGCCAGACGACGATTGCTGCGCACTCCATCCGCCGAAAGCCCTGCGGGCAGCAAAACGTAAAACCGGCGTAGTTATGCCTGTAAAGCAAAGCCACAACCCGATCAGTGACCGAAAACGAGGAGGTTCAAAACAACTTCACTGCTACACTTATCCACAATTGCTGACTTAAAAATCAGCGACCAGCCCTGGGTCAAATTTCAATCAGCAGGGTGGGTCAATATTCAATCAGCGCCGACAATTGCAGTGCCTAATGGATGTGCAGGGCATGCCGAGACTGTCGACGGCCAATACCCGGGAGTATCTCGTGCAAATTGGCCATCGATACGAACACCTGCGTCGGGAAATCATCGAGATGACGTTGTTTTTCGAGCGGGCGCGCTATGGCAACCAACAGATATCTAACAGAGATATCGAACGGATTCGGCGCAACTACATGCAGATATTTAAGCGGGTCGGACAAATATGCTGAATTTTATAAAAGGGGGCGCGATTGTTTTGGAAAAAAGGGGCCAGGCTCCAATGGCGCTCCATGGATAGTATTGCCACTGGTATTCTTACCCGCTATTCTCCAGCATTGCATCCGGCTATGCACTGCGGATGCCGGGAGAAAGCCATACCCTACGATATACAGCCGCAACGGCGTACCGCTGCCGACAACACCAGAAGCCTGTCGGCAGAAAGTGTCGTCCTCATGAAGCTGTCACCCACGACGCCCGGCAGGGAAACCGTGGTCTGACCACGTTTTATTGCTATTTATTATTTATTCTATGTGAGTGGAAATATGAAACTGAAGAACGCGATAGTCTCCAGTACGGTGTTATTCGCCATCTCCTTCCCGTCATTTTTGCTGGGGGCCGAAACCTCTCAACGCACACGTGAAGTCATTGATTCTCGCTGCATGCTGTGCCATGGACCCGAAGGTGAGCGGGGAAGTGCGCACTACCCTCGTTTGGCAGCGCAAAATGCGGCGTATCTGGTAAAACAGTTGAGAGATTTTCGGGATGGCCGCCGCACCAGCGAAGCCATGACGGGGCTGACAAGCGATCTGAATGATCGCGATATCTCTGAACTTGCCGAATACTTCTCAAAGAGTCCTCCACAGTCGAGACCAGCTCGTAATGCCGTGGAAGCCGAGCTTGGAAAGAAGATCTATTTCGAAGGACTCCCGGTCGCCGGGGTTTCTGCCTGTGCCGCTTGTCACGGCAATGATGCCCATGGCACCATCGAACTCCCGCGCCTTGCCGGCCAACTTCCTTCGTATATCGAAACCCAACTGATGAAATTCGCCACTCGGGAGCGCACGAACGACGGAAACGTTATGAACGTTATTGCATCGGGCCTGAACGACATCGAGAAGCGCGCTTTGGCTGTTTATCTCGGTAGTCTGCATTGAATGTTCCGGGGAGGGAAACCGTGGTCTGACCCCGTTTTATGCGCGGAGAGGGAAACCGTGGTCTGACCCCGTTTTATGCCGTTTTATGCGGATGGATCAGCCAGTTCTGACGCAAATTTAATTCGAGCCTGGCCCCATTCATTTCAAATTTAATTTGAGCCTGGCCCCATTCATTTGTGGCCCCATTCATTTGGTAATTCGGGCCTGTCCCCTTATCGCGCTTATCGCTCGGCCCCTTATCGCTACGCGGTGACCGCCTCGGCGGTGATTTCCGGCAGCGTGGTTGTCGTCGACAACGTCGTTTACTGACTCGAGAAACAGGGCCAATCCCTGAATTCGCCACGCAAGTCCGCAGACGCCGGCCTGTCACCGGCAAAATAGTGCAGCGCCCGGCGCGGCGCCCGACTCAGCGGATATGCCGGCGACCGGCGCTTACTTGACCGACTTCAGGTAGGTAATGAGATTGCCTTTTTCGAAGGCGGTGCAGTCTCTTTCATGGAGATCCATGCAGTGCGACGTGAAGTTGGCTTCAACTATATTGGCATTGATGAAGCGCTCGGGATTGGCTGAAGGCGCCAGCGGCTTGAGGGGCAGCCTGGTCTTGATGTGCTTGCCTTCCTTTTTCGGATCCTCGGTATGACAGCCGGAGCAGGTAAAGTCGCTGGACTGCCAGGTGCGCCGGACCAGGTAAAACCTGCGCCCCTCCTCGACGGTGAAGGGCTTGTCCGAGACGTTGCCCCGCCCCTTTTCCTCCTTGACCTCGATCTTGGCCGCTACGGCATAGACCGCAAGCAATTTGTCCATCACTTCGATCTGTTGCGCAGAGATCGTGCCCTGTGCGCAGACCGGGAAAACGATGACGCCAATCAGAGCCGGCAAAAAACGGAACTTTTTCATTTTGAACTCCTGCTTCGATGAAGTACAAGTACATCACTGGGAGACTTTTTTATCTTATACCAACAGGAAATCCTAGCAATTGATTACCATCAATAAACTCGAATTTATCGGCCCCAAACGGTGTACAAGTAAATAGGGGTCACCCACGGTTTCCGCCGTACCCCATGCGGGGCATTTCATCCCGCCAGTCCCACGGGGATTTCCTTCGGTCACGCCGACTTTTTTGATTCAAACATTGGAATTCACCATGACCACCGCCCTCCTGCTGATTGACATCCAGAACGACTATTTCCCGGGCGGCGCAATGGAGGTTGTCGGGGCAGGCGCAGCGACCACCCAGGCTGCCAGGCTGCTGGCGGCCTATCGCCAGAAATCCCTTCCCGTCATCCACATTCAGCACCTCGCTGCCCGCCCCGGCGCGACGTTTTTTCTGCCCGGCACCAGCGGGGCCGAAATTCACGAGTCCGTGCGTCCGGCCAGCGATGAACCGGTATTCCAGAAGCACTTTCCCAACAGCTTTCGGGAAACGCCGCTGCTGGAACACTTGCGCGATGCCGGGATTTCCCGGCTGGTCATTGCCGGCATGATGACCCACATGTGTATCGACACGACGACCCGCGCCGCCGCCGACCTTGGTTTCAGCTGCGTCCTGGCGCACGACGCTTGCGCCACCAGAGCCTTGTCGTTCAACGGCGTCGAGGTGCCGGCCCCGAGTGTTCAGGCCGCTTATCTTGCTGCGCTGAACGGACTGTTCGCCAGGGTTCTGCCCGCGAGTGAATTGTGTGCCGAACTTCAAGCATTCTGACCAACCCCGCTCTGCCGCGATCCGGCACATGAGGCCACGCCCATGACACGCATCCTTGTTTTCATTGCCGGCGACGGGAAAGGGTGCCACTGCACGCAACACGTGCAAGGCTTACCGGTTGCCGCCTACAATGCCTTCTTTGCGAACAATAAATAACGGCCGGCGCAATGACTTTTGGATTTTTCATTGCCAATACCGACACGGAAAGCGAAGCCTGTTTCCCGTCCGGTTTGCCGATTGACCAAGTGACTATTCGAAGAGGGATGTGACCTTGAATTTCAAGCAAGACGGTTTCATCAACGGCAGTGTCATTGTGCTGCTGATCGGTGGGCTCATGCTCGGCGGGCTGCTCGTCTATGGGGCGAAGTCGGGTCAGGAACTACCCTTCTGGCCGGCAATCGCCGTGGCGGTGGTGAACCTGGTTGCCGCGGCCAAGATCGTGATCGACACCAAAAAGGCCAGGCGGCAAAAACACCCCCCCAAGACGAACACTCCCCCAGATGATCCACGGTGCCCCTAGTTCCGTAGCGCGTTGTCAAACCCGAAGAAGATTGGCAAGGAATGAAACTGTCGTGACAATGAAATGGTGGCGGGCGGCGCTGCTGATGACGTCGCTTGCCGGATGCGGCGGCGGCGGGCCCGACCAGTTGGCCGTGATGGAAGGCGAGGCGATCTACAAGGCCGAATGTGCGACTTGTCACGGGACCAGACTGGAGGGACAGCCGGAATGGAACACGCGTCGCCCCGACGGCAAGCTGCCAGCACCACCGCACGATGCGAGCGGCCATACCTGGCATCATCCGATGGAGCAACTGGTGGCAATAACCAAGCTGGGCATGGTGCCGCCCCATGCTCCGCCAGGCTATGTTTCCGACATGCCGGCGTTTGGCGGCATGTTGTCAGACCGGCAGATTCAGCGCGTCTTGCTCTATGTCGAGAGCCAATGGCCGGCTGAAATCCGCGCCCAGCGAACCGAACGGTTTGGCAAATGACAGGCGATCAGGGCCGCCACTATTGAAGCTGCATGCAAGCGTTAATGAAGCGCACAGCGCGCTTTGCTACATGTACTTTTCGCCGGAAAGCTTTATGAACCGTAGCGCCGGGAGCCGTGGATACTTGAGATTTGTCAGTATTACCTGACGGTCTGATCGCGCATGAGTACGGCGCAGCGGTCTTGTTCTTCTCTCTGCAGCCTTTCGTGCTGCAGACTGCCGAACCAAAGGGCGTAATGCCGGGTGAACTCCGCCCCCAGAAAGAATATCTGGGCCGAGTAGTACACCCAGAGCAGCAAGGCGATGATTGAACCGGCAGCACCGAAGCTGGAGGCTACGCCACTGTTGCCCAGATAGTAGCCGATTGCATATTTCCCCAGGCTGAACAGTCCAGCCGTGAAGGCGGCGCCAATCCAGACATCGCGCCAAGAGAGCGGCACCGCCGGCAGGGTCTTGTAGATCACGGCAAACATGCAGGCGATGACGCCGAACGATATGACGGAGGAAAGCGCGGCGAGCATTTCTGCCGAACTGCCAAGCACCCCGTCCGCATAGCGTTCGAGCATGGCCAGCGCGGCGCTGACGACGAGGGAAACGAGCAGCAGAAATGCCAGCGCCAGCACCATGCCAAAGGAAAGTATGCGCGTGCGCAGCAGTTTGCGGAAGCCTGACCGGCGAGGCTTGCCGATTCCCCACAGTTCATCCAGGCTGCCCTTGAGTTCGGCAAAAACACTGGTTGCTCCCAGCAGCAGCAGGGCAGTCGCCACGAGTGTCGCTACCAGTCCGGAAGTGGTATCGCGCGCCGCCGCCAGCATGGCCTGGATCGCTATTGCACCATTCGGCCCGACCAGCCCTTGCAGTTGGGCGACGATCTCACCCTGCGCTGCCTCGGCGCCGAAGAAGTAGCCGGCCAGCGCGATGGCCAGCACGAGGATGGGCGTCAGGGAAAACAGGGTGTAGAACGCCAGTGCCGCGCCCTTGCTGGATGCGCGCTGATCGACCCAGGCGGACAACGACTGGCGCAGAACAATCTTCAGACGCCAGACCCAGTGCGTCGTGACATCGACTACCTTCAGCATGCTTCAGCGCAACAGTAGTGAGCAGAGCATGTTCGGCCAATGCCCGATCAGCGGCGACTGAGAAGCAGGACAGCGATGAGCCCAGCCACCGTCGCAATGCCAACGAGTTTCCAGGGATTTTCCCTGATGTACTCACTGGTGGCATCAGCCGCAATGCTTGCCTGGCGCGCAAAAGCGCTGCGTGCTGCGCGGAGACTGGCCTCGACTTCACCGAGGCTGGCCTCGATCCGCGTCCGCGCCGTGGCGAATTCTTCGGTACCGGCGCTGGCCAGTTCATGCAGTAGGTCATCGGCATCGCCGACGACGCGTTTCAGATCCTTCACGAGTATGTCGTTACGGGCTGCGACAGCTCCATGGCTTGCGGTTAATAGGGTAGTCATCATGCCTCCAGGTAGGGTGTTGGATCGGGAATGCGGTCGGGTGGCCTTCGCCTCGACTGAAGCTTGATTCTCGTACCATTCAGGCTTGACTTCTGTGCGATAGCGTACGAACAGGCTAAAACGCTCCATCTAGGCGGGAAGTTGGCATCCACCAGAGTGCGCACGCTGGTTCAGCAGGATGCAGTGCGGCCGCTTCGACATGGACGCGGCAGCGACCGGATCACGCAGTAAAAGTCGGCGCTGGCGAGACGGCGACGACTTCCCGCAGCACAGGAATGACGCCCCGAAATCGGCTTTTCCTCTAGAATCCGCGCCTTTCCATGGGGGAGAAAATCATGTTGGAGCGCTATTTCCAGCTTGCCGCGCATGGCACCACGGTGCGCACCGAGGTTCTCGCGGGCGCGACCACCTTCCTGACGATGGCTTACATCATCTTCGTCAACCCGGACATCCTCGCCGCCGCCGGCATGCCCAGGGACGCAGTGTTCGTCGCCACCTGCCTCGCCGCCGCCATCGGCTCCCTGATCATGGGGCTTTACGCCAACTATCCGATCGCGATTGCGCCGGGCATGGGCCTCAACGCCTACTTCGCCTTCACCGTCGTCGGCGGCATGGGCTTCACCTGGCAGCAGGCGCTGGGCGCCGTGTTCATCTCGGGCGTGCTGTTCATCCTGGTCAGCCTGTTTCGGCTCCGCGAGTGGATCGTCAATGCGATTCCACGCTCGCTGAAATTCGCCATTTCCGCCGGCATCGGCCTGTTTCTGGCGATCATCGGCCTGAAGAACGCCGGCCTGATTGCCGGCCATCAGGCCACGCTGGTGACGCTGGGCGACCTGCACCAGCCGGGCGTGCTGCTGGCGGTGGCGGGCTTCATCCTGATCGTCGCGCTGGAACAGCGCAAGGTGCCGGGTGCGATCATCATCGGCATCCTCGCCGTCACCGGCGTTTCGGTGGCCATGGGACTTTCCCCCTTCACCGGCATCATCGCCGCACCGCCGTCGCTGGCACCCACCTTCATGCAGCTCGACATCGTCGGTGCGCTGAACATGGGCCTTCTGTCGGTGATCATGACCTTCTTTCTGGTCGAACTGTTCGATGCCTCGGGAACCTTGATCGGTGTCGCCCACCGCGCCGGCCTGCTCGACAAGGATGGCCGCCTGCCGCGCCTGAAAAAAGCCCTGCTCGCCGATTCGACGGCGATCGTCGCCGGGGCCGGACTCGGTACCTCATCGGCCACCGCCTACATCGAATCGGCGGCTGGCACCGCCGTCGGCGGCCGCACCGGCCTTACCGCCGTGGTCGTCGCGCTGCTGTTTCTTGCCGCGCTGGTGTTTTCGCCGCTGGCGAGTGCCGTGCCGCCCTATGCCACCGCGCCGGCGCTGTGTTATGTCGCCGTGCTGATGATCCGCGGCCTGGCGGAAATCGAATGGGACGACCTGACCGAAGCGGCTCCGGGCGTGATCACGGCCATCACCATGCCGTTCACCTTCTCGATCGCCCACGGCATCGCCTTCGGCTTCATCTCCTATGCGGCCTTGAAAATATTGACCGGTCGTCATCGCGAACTGTCGCCGGCCGTTGCGGTGATTGCCGTGGTGTTCATCCTGAAGTTTGCCTACCTCGGTTAAGCTCGCGCCATGCCCATCCCCGCCGCCGCCCTCGCCCGCCACATCCGCACCATCGCCGACTGGCCACAACCCGGCGTGCAGTTCCGCGACATCACGCCGCTGCTGCGCGATGGCGCGGCCTTCCGTGCCCTGATCGACATCTTTGCCGAACGTTACGGTGACGAGCGGCTCGACGCCATCGCCGGCATCGATGCGCGCGGCTTCATCCTCGGCGCGGCACTGGCCCACCATCTCGGCGTCGGTTTCGTGCCAATCCGCAAGCAAGGGAAACTGCCCTTCGACACCGTGGCCGAGTCCTACACGCTGGAATATGGACAGGCGACCGTCGAGGTGCACACCGACGCCGCCAGCCCCGGCGAACGGGTGCTGGTGATCGACGATCTGGTCGCCACCGGCGGCACGATGCTCGCGGCCGCCCGCCTGATGGAGCGGCTTGGCGCCCATCTCGTCGAAACCGCCGCGGTGATCGACCTGCCGGCACTCGGTGGCTCGCGGCGGATTGCCGAGGCTAAACTGCCCTTCTTTTCCGTCCTGACTTACTCGACCCTGCCATGAGCCCGTCCGTCCTCGAAGAAATCAAGCAAGCCTATGCCGAGGCGGATTGCCTGGCGACGCAGTCGGACGTCGACGCTGCCCTCGACCGCATGGCCGGTGAAATCACGGCCCGCCTGCAGGACAGCAATCCGCTCATCTATACGGTGATGAACGGCGGCCTGATCGTTGCCGGCCAACTGATTGCCCGGCTCAACTTTCCACTGGAAACCGCCTACCTGCATGCCACCCGTTACGGTCACGCCCTGAATGGCAACCTGCTCGACTGGCGCGTGCGGCCGACGCAAGACCTGCAGGACCGCACGGTGCTGGTCATCGACGACATCCTCGACGAAGGCCACACGCTCGCGGCAATCTGCGCGAACCTGCGGCAGGAAGGCGCACGCGAAGTGCTGACCGCGGTGCTCGTGCACAAGCGGCACGAACGCAAGGCGATACCCGGCATGCGTGCCGACTTTACCGGCATGGACATCGAAGACCGCTTCCTGTTTGGCTGCGGCATGGACTACAAGGGCTACTGGCGCAACGCGCCGGGCATCTTTGCGCTGAAAGGGCATTGAAGAGACGCTGACCAACTCCCGTTTTGATAGGGGTAGAGAAAGGCTCTCGCCCTCCCCTCCCTCCGAACCGTGCGTGCGGTTCTCCCGCACACGGCTCTCCAGTCGGTGGTTTCAACATCGTGATTGGCTCGCCAAGGTATGAGCTCCAGCCAAAGTGAAGA